>DLXL01000115.1:1887-7128 GCA_003448025.1 Saprospirales bacterium
ATTTCTGCCAGTTCCGGCGGATTTATTGACGATATCCTGGGATTGCCGATCCAGGGCGTTTTTAAGGATTTTGACAACGACGGGTTTGTTGATATTCTGGTGTCTGGAAGCTATCAGTACCTGTTTCACAACAATGGAGATAAAACGTTTACAGAAATTCCTAATCCGTTTGATCAGCATCAAATGGAGTCCTATGCCATTGGCGATTTGAACGCTGACGGCTTCCTGGATGTTTATGGAGGGTATGCCGAATTATTTAACGACCCTTCCAACATTCCTGATGCACTCTGGATAAATAATGGCAACAGCAACCATTTTTATGGTTTGAATCTGCGCGGGCAACAAAGCAATCGCAGTGCCGTTGGGGCCAAAGTGCGTTTGTATTCTGCGCTGGGGATTCAAATCCGCGAAGTGCGTTCCGGAGAAAGTTACGGTATCAGCAACTCCCTGCAAATCCATTTTGGACTCGGACAAGAAACACAGGTAGACTCTGTAGTGATCAACTGGCCTTCCGGCATCAGAGACGTCATTTATCAGCCAGTCATTGATGCATACAATACCCTTTATGAAGGAGGATGCATCATTCCATCGGTTGAAATCATGGCCAGCGGCCCAACCGGCATTTGTCCGGGCGAAACCATCTCCATGTCTACCGACCAACCATATATACAATATCAATGGAGTACTGGTGATATATCGTCTACGATTACTACCGGAACAACCGGAAATTACCAGGTAACGGTTACGGATGCCAATGGGTGTACCGCTATTTCTAACCCGATCACCATCACCGTGGATCCGGTAACTATTCCAATGATCAGCGTACTGGGCGACTCCATTTTATGCGAAGGCGGAAAAGCAACCTTGCAATCTTCCCCTTCAACAGCTTATATATGGAGTACCGGGGCTACCACGCAAAGCATCGAGGTGAATCAGCCTGGCCCATATTATGTTTCTGCAAAAGGCTTATGTAGTTTTTTCCCATCACTACCCGTAAATATTACCGTATTGGATGCACCTGAGCCACAAGTTGAACCAGATACTATTCTGACAGGAGAAACGGCACAGCTATTGGCTATGGGGTCGCAGATTGCATGGTACGACTCGCCTACGAGCCAAACACCACTGGTAATAGGCAATCTTTTTACAACACCCGCATTAACCCAAAGCACTACTTATTGGACAAGCAGCACCACTTCTTTCGGTTTGCCCAATGATTTTGTTGGGATGGAATATCATCAGGGATCGGTAAATGCTGATGTTAATTTTGAGGGAGGTTTGTTATTTAACTGTTTCCAGCCATTTACCTTGAAAAAGGTTAAGGTTTATACGGCATTAGCGGGAGAGCGAAAAATTGTCCTGCAATCCATCAATGGAGATGTATTGCAAGACAAAACAGTATACATTCCGAAAGACACCTCCATCATTGAGCTGAATTTTGATGTACAGCCAGGCACTGATCTGGTACTAACTACAGACGCCACTGTGAATCTTGCAAACCTTGGGTCTTTAGGACCTCAATTGCGCCGGAGCAGTGACAATATCAACTATCCATATGAAATACCTGGTGTTGTAAGTATTACCAGCTCCACCTTCAATGAAACCCGTTATTACTATTTCTTTAACTGGGAAATTGGGTTTCCCGACCGGGAATGTACCAGCGAACGCGTTCCGGTAACGGTGGTGGTAGAAGACGACAACAGCGCCACATCCCTGCCTTCCTGGACAGAAAAACTTCGGATCTATCCCAACCCGGGCAACGGGCAAGTCAACATTGCTCTGGAAGGCTATTTCGGGGGTTCCCTCATGACTACCTTTAGAAATGCCCAGGGGCAAATCATTCAAACCCGGGAATTCCAGGCTTCAGCCGGAGGTGCCCTTTTTAAAGCAGATCTGAGCGCATTTCCTCAGGGAATCTACTGGCTGGAACTCATACACGCTAAGGGAAGCATCCAGAGAAAGGTGGTCAAACAATAGTCATTTCTTAGACTTGTTGCGACGGGGTACTTTTTGCGCGATGCGGCCAAATTTTCTTTTATACGGCGTTATCCCGAGTACTCGGGACGCCGAATTGCCCGCATGCGACTGCAAACTTTGCCTTGTCTAAAATAAAATTTGCCGCCACCTCACACAAACGCCCCCATCGCAACAAGTCTATTGTTTCAAAAAAAACTGGTTCCAACTACCCGCCTGGAGTATGTAAACTCCGGCAGGCAGCTGGGATATCAAAAGGGTTTTTGTGTTTTCACCTGGTGTAATATGCCATTTCTCTGCAAGCAGCATCTTCCCGTTCAGCGTTCGGATGCTCGTTGAAAGAACCTGATCCCGTGTAGATTCCACACGGAGCATCAGCTCATTTGATACCGGGTGACCAAGTATTTGCAAGGTGTAATCGATTTTAACAGACGCCTCTTCCTGCACGCCTACAATGCCCAGCTCATCCGAACCTATATCATTTGCGCCATCTGTTCTGGGTTGTCCTTCTCTATCAGTGGTAATAAATGGTTGATTAACGCCGGTGTTGATGCAGGGGCTGCCGGCTAACAGGTGGTGACTTCCATCCATTTGGGGATCGGCATCAAAACTGTGCAAATCCCGGAATGTCTGTGCTTTCCATTGCGCCAGGCTCCATTCTTCCCAATCCAGATTGTCGTCCAGAAACGTAGTGCCGGCTGGATCATAATAACCATTATTATCTATCTGGTTATTATTGCCATTCAAGGCGTTCTCCCGCACACGTACCATGACAGGCTCCTGGGTACCTGGCTGAACGAACAGATTATTGACAACCCGAACATTCCGGCTACCTACCCTTGCGGAGGTAACATCGTCTATCCATACATCCGTAGTATTAAAGAACAGCGCAGCATGCTCCGTCAGGGCAGCATTAATTATGGTATTATTGTATACCCGGGCATCCTTGGCGCCCCAAAGGCCTATCCCGGCATGTTGGGTATTAACGACCAGGTTGTTAATCACCAGTCCATTGATGTTTTCATAGTATTCCGGATTAAAATCTGTATCAAACCACTCAGCATCGGTATAAAAACCCAGGTAAATCCCGCCTTCACCACAGTTTTCAATGCGGTTAGCTTCAATGATACAATTCCGTCCACCGCCTTTTACATATACGCCGGTGGTGGCAATATCATGAATATAACATCCTTTTACAGTTAGATTGGGGGCATTTACGTTGTCTATGCCTTCAGCATTAAAATCAAGTAAAGCCCCGGGGCCCGCACCGGTATGGTGTATTTCACAATTCAGGATGGTAATATTGGCACAGGCCGGCGTGAGTTTGATGGCGTCCCTTCCCGTGTGGTGTATGTTACAGTCTTTGATGGTTACTCCGCTTACGCCTTTCCGCTGATTAAATGGCACATTGGGATCCCAGTCCCAGTTGGTTTCAAATTTGACTGCATAGTAATAGCCGCCAATAATTTCCAATCGCTCCAGAGATCCGCCGGTTGTTTCCGGTTCATTATACCAGATACAGGAGCTGATATCCTCTACATTGGTAACAGCGGTAATTACCGCCCATTCACCCGGGTAAGATTTGATGTGCAGGTTGCTTTTATTGATCCGGATTTCCAGACTGGTATATTGCCCCCCACGCAACAGGATTTCATCTCCGGGCTGGGCTTCATCAATGGCTCTCGGCAGCGTTTTAAACGGATCAGTCAGAGTACCGGCGTTATTGTCGTTGCCGTTGGTCGAAACATACCAGGTTGCAGCATGGGTGGTTACTCCTAAACTCAGGAACAACACAAATACAAGTATTTTTTTCATGTTACATTGATTTACAGGACACTGCGGATCATGTGATTAAGGATGGCGGCTTTAGCCTTAGGGTGAATAAAGTCCTCACCTGAAGCAGAACTTGTGATTTCCATGCCTCGTAGTTTACGACGGAGGTCTTCCATTTTTGCTTGTTCGTCTGCAGCGTCGCCATGGCCCGTTTGTTGGAAAGGGTCTAACAGGAGTATTACCCCGGCCAGTACATCACGATAATTGGGCGGTTGTTCCCCCTGCCATTCTCCATTATCTTTTTGCCAGGAACCTGGCTGTACTATCAGGTCAAAGGGATGTCCCGGCCGACCTTTTCCCATTTCACCCGGGCGTACAGGAGGCCCTTCAGTACCCTGACCTTCGGGATTATCCCGGCCACTATTGCCTGGAGGAGGTTCGGGGGGATGGTTGGCATTGCCTTTACTGTCGTGGCTGGAAGTGTGTGTTTTTGAATGTCCCTCACTATCAGTAGTTGTTTCTACGGTTGTTGTATTTCCCTTGTCATCAGTAGTTGTGGAGACCGTAGTTTGCCGGGTTGTATTGCCATCTTTGTCTTTTTCAACGGTTGTTTCTTCGGTAGTTACAGACCCATTTGCATTTCTATGGGGCGGAGAGGTATGGGATTCCTTTGAACTGCCATCAGGATAAAACCACAAATCGCTTTTAGAGCCATCAGACCCTTCTGTTTTTACATGCTTTCCATCTCTGCCATTACTTTTATCCGTGTCGTGACTATTGGCTGAGCCCCAGGCAAAGCCGTTGTGATCGCGGTTAAAATTGTGGAAAATACCATGGAGGTCCACTGCTTCAAAGTGCTTGACAACGCCTTTTTCCGTATACTTGGAATTATACCCTGCGAAAGGCCCCTTCCCGATTATTTCCTGAGAAAAATCCCCATCCGGACTCATAGACTCATTGACATCAAAATCCGGTCCTATTTCTTCCCGGTCCCAACCGCCATTGGCATATTCCGTTTTTCGCCAGGTGCCGCCGCCTGGCGTGGTGCCATGTGTATGGAAATCAATGCCCAAAGCACCTGCTGCGGCTCTCCCTATCTTTTCTATCGCTCCACCAACGGTGCGTTCAATGACACCTCCAATGGCTCCTGCAACACCACTAAATAACCAGGCGCCCAGCGCAGCGCCAATTGGGCCACCAACCAGTCCGCCCAACAATGCCCCGGCGCCCATAATTAAACCTGCAGTTGCTGCCCCAGCTGCCTTACCACCCCAATCAGCCCCTTTATGGACACCGTCGGAATAAACCTCTCCTGGTCGGCCATTAAGAGCCCTTCCCGTTTCCTGGAGTATCTCCCGACCAGTACTTTCAAAAGTTTTGGCTTTGCTAATATAATCTCCGGCAAATACTTCCACCGCCAGATAGCCACGGGGAGAGGTTTCCCGGAGTTTTTTTTCGAAGTCGGCAATGTAATGCATAGGAGTGTTTTAGTGT
>DLXL01000476.1:0-408 GCA_003448025.1 Saprospirales bacterium
GAACGGTGATCCAGTAGTTGGTCACGTAAAAATGGGTATCGCCGGCATCCACGCGTTTGAGTCGCCAAAGCGTGCGGCGCACCAGCAGCAGCCAGCCCAGCCAAAGGGCAAACAGGAACAGCCGGGCCCATAAAATGGGGAAGGACAGATAGAGATCTTCCTCGGGGATAAGCAGGAAAGTGATCAGCAGACCGCTCAGAAATACGGCGCCGAAAATAGGTGTGAATACCCTCCAGAACAAGGTCATATTGGAGGAAAGACATTCGGTTTTTTCAGTATTGCCCTGTGCAGGCTCCTGTGGGGATACATTTTGATTTTCCATAAAACATTGTGCCGCGCCCGGTATCCCGAACGCGGCACAAAGGTACACGGTTTTGATAAACTTGTAGGGGCGACCCTTGTGGTCGC
>DLXL01000476.1:529-3151 GCA_003448025.1 Saprospirales bacterium
AGGGGCGACCCTTGTGGTCGCCCTGATGTCGGTCGCCCAGATTTGTTTACGGTTTACAAACCGTCCGGCCGGCGTTTACGCATTTCAACACCGCCAACAGGTGCATGGCATGTTCCGGCACCAATAACTGAACATTCACGTTGCCGAGGGTGAGGTCGGTTACGCGGAGCAGTTCGTTTACGTCCGGATTGGGAGCCAATGCCTGTTTTACAATGAAATGCATCTCGCAAGGGATGTCTTTCAGTTTGGTGGCGCCCAGGGCAGGATTCAGACGCACAAAAATTTTCAATTTCATGGCTTCACCCAACAATGGGTTTACAATGCGACCTGAAGGATCAATCGGGTTGGTCATAAGGCGGCAATCTGCATCTGCTACGGCGTCGTCAAATTTCAGGGCTACAGGGGTAGTACCGGAATATGGCAACCATTGCACTACACAGGCGCCTTTGCCGGGAGGAAGGGTTACGGTTGCGGCATTTTGCCCCCATTTTAGTGGCCCGGCAGCAAGAGCCCCCTCAATAAGTGGCGTAACATCCTTGGTAATAGTTTGTACGCACTTACTGGTGTTCCGGCAATCATCGGTAGCTGTCCAGTGGCGCTCTGTGATGCAGAACCAGTCGCAATCGCCCAGGATGTGTATATCCCTGCGGGAAATTGCTACACCTGGATCGCAGTTATCGGTAGCAGTTGCCATACCTGTTTTGGCGGCTGTTGTATCACAGGTTACAGTGATGTTGGCCGGGCAGGTGATGACAGGCGATTTTTTATCTTCTACTTTAATCACATGCAGACAGGTGCTGATGTTCCCGGCCGGATCGGCCACAGACCAGGTGCGATTGATGGTGAATTCATTGGGGCAGGATCCAGGGACGGTGGCGTCTGTAAAGCCAGGAGCCAGGGTGGCACAGTTATCAGACACCACGGGATTGCCAACAGCGCCAGGGTTTGTGGGCATCTCACAACTTACAGTGGTATTGGCCGGGCAGGTGATAACCGGTTTTTCTGCGTCTTTTACAGTAATGGTAAACTGGCAAGTGCCGGTATTGCCCAGCTGATCTGTTGCCGTGCAGGTTACGGTGCTTATACCAACCGGGAATACACTTCCGGATGCAGGGCTACATCCAGCTGTTACCGGGCAATCGCTCACAGTGATTGGGTTGCCGTAGGTAACTCGGGCGGCGCACATGCCGGGGTCGTTGTTAACTGTTTTGTTGGGAGGGCAGGTGATTTCCGGAGGGGTTGATTTAAAACTGCCTTCTTTGATAAACACTCCGGAATCCAGTCGTTGATCGCTGGCATCCTGAACGCCTAATTTGAAGTGGTATTTCTGACAAGCTTTTAGTGCAATTTTAGCGGTAAGCAGCACCGTTTTGCCGTCATATTGCAGGGTAGTGGCGCCGGTCATGTTCAGATAAAAAGCGGGGTCGCCCGGGCCGGGGCTGCCGTTTGAGTGTGGTGAGGTAGCAAATTGGCCACATTTGGGAGGCCCAACGGTATTGATGGAAACCGGTTTGGAGGTACTTGGAATCAGGGCAATATTCAAATCATTGTAGGCGGCGCCTCCGGATGGGTTGGGACCGCTAATCAAAAAGCCAAATACATCGTTGAACTGACTGCAGTAGTATTCTTCATATTCTTCTGACCCGAAAACATACTCAAAGGTTACCTGATTTCCAATGGAAACCAGGTCGAATTCCAGCATGCAGGCATCATAGGTTTGAGGCGGCGGTGAGGGTAGTAATTTATCCAGATCGGGATTTCCGGGGGCGTTGTTCAGGCCTGTGATGCCTCCGTTATTATTGGCACTTGCCACCAGGCTCACTTGTCCGGAGGTAAGCAAAATACCTTTGCCTATGCCTACTTCATTGATGGATGGACCGGTGGAAAAGGTACCGGAAGCGCCATTAGGGCATTTCAATACGGCGTTGGTGATGGTTACGCCTGGCCCAACCAATCGGGCAGCTAGATCTGCAGGGTTGTTATTGCTGGAAACAGACAGTTGTGCAGTGGCGTTCCAGGATAGGAACAGGCACAGGAGGCTAAGCATCCTGCCCAAAGAGGGGAAGAGTTTCATAATATCTGATTTTTAGTGCGGAGAAAGAATTGTTTTCAGGAACCTAAAGTTTAGGCAAAGTAGCCAGGTAGGTGTTCCATTCCTGGGCTTTCCAGTCTGGTTTGGACAGAATGTTGAGCAGCACTGCGGCATCTTTTTTTTCAAAATTAATTTGAAAAGAAACCAACTCAGTAGTGAGGCCGCTGAAAAACAAATCGGCTTTTTCTTTGGAAGCAAAGCCCATTGCTGAAATGTCTAAATGGTACTGGTAGCCAAAAGGGGCGCCTTCATCCAGGGAAAGTACCTTGGTGGCACTGTTGTAACGCGCCTTTGAGGTGGATTGGGCGTTCAGATCCTGACTGACTAACAAACTGATAGTCAATACCGTGGAAAATATCGCCAGGCGAATGAAAAGGGGAGTGTTACGCATATTGTAGAAGTTTAAGGTGACTAAAAAAGGAATACTGATTTTTTTGCCTATAAATTATGTCTAAAACATCAGGGTTCGTGAACAATCAATAAATAAGTTGACTTTTCATTATACAACGACCAATAAAAAAACCCCTCGC
>DLXL01000476.1:3300-4868 GCA_003448025.1 Saprospirales bacterium
GGCTGCGAGGGGTTTTTTTATTGGTCGTCTACCGTCTAATCTACCTCTATACTAATCCCGCTTTTTTTGCTTTCGCCTTCACCCTTTTTCTTGTCGGCCACCCGGATTCGGCTGCCGCCTTTGAGTTTGCGTGCTACAGCTGAGTAAGGGCCGGTAACAATGGTTTCGCCTTCCTGCAGGCCGGATACGATTTCGATATAATCATTGTCCTGAATACCGGTTTTTACCTCCCGGACACCTACGGTATCGCCAGAAACGACAAACACAATCTCCTTAATAACGTCGTTGTCTTTTTTCTTCGCCTTTTCCTCATCCTGCTTTTCCTCGTCGGTTTTTTTGTCTTTTTTATCTTTTTCTTTCTCGTCTTCGCGAGCGGTTACGGAAATGATTGGCACAGAAAGGCCTTCAGAGGTTTGCGTGAAAATATCCACGGAAGCCGACATGCCCGGGCGGAACGGATACCGCCGTCCGTCTTTGAGCAGATCCAGGTAAGAGCTTGGGTCTACCCGGATTTTTACCACAAAGTTGGTTACCTGATCCGTATTCAGACTCATTCCGTTGGTGCCTACATTGCTGGCGCTATTGGCAATTTCGGATACTTTTCCTTTGAATTTGCGACCCAGGTATGCATCTACTTCGATATCTACCTCATCGTTGAGACTAACTTTGAGAATATCATTTTCGCTCACATCTACCTGCACCTCCATGCTGCGCAGATTGGCCACGCGCATCATTTCCGTACCTGCCATTTGCAGGGTACCAACTACCCGTTCTCCCTTTTCTACATTGAGTTTGCTGATGATACCGCTTACCGGGGCCGTTACAATGGTTTTTTGCAAGCTCGTGCGGAGTTCTTTCAGACGGGCATTGGCGCTATTGATACCGAATTCAGAAGCGCGAACACTGGCCTGTGCGCTGTTAAGCCCACTTTCAGCTGCACGTAAACTGGCTTCTGCCGCAGCTACAGCACTCTCGGCAGAGCGCAGGTTGCTTTGGGATGTTTCGTACTCGGCAGTGGAGATAACCCCTTCTTTGTACAATTTTTCATTGCGCTGATGGGTGTTACGTGCCACGTCGAGCTGGGCATCCACTCGTTTGCGATCAGCCTTGAGCTGCTCAATCTGGGCAGCGCTGTTTTGCACACCAGAGCTGGAAACTTCACGTTGGGAACGGGCGGTACCAACGGCTGCCTGCCCTTGTTCCAGAGCGCTCTGGTACTCATCCGGACGAATTTTAGCCAATATCTGACCTGCCGTTACGGAGTCGCCTTCCTTTACATACAGGTCAATGATCTCGCCGGATACATCGGAGCTGATTTTTACTTCTGTTTCAGGGAATATTTTTCCACTGGCGCTTACCGTTTCGCGAATGGTACGTTTTTCCACCTTCTCAACGGTGACTTCTTCCCCTTTGGGTTTCTTTCTGGCTTTAACGGCGGCTGCCACAATGAGCAGTGCAAAGACGCCAATAAGCACATATAGAAGGGTTCTTTTTTTGGGTTTAGGCTGTTGGATTGCCATTGTTGGATATGCCGTTTATGGGTTTGTGAGGTTTATGGGGGTTTATGG
>DLXL01000511.1:0-1533 GCA_003448025.1 Saprospirales bacterium
CCTATATTTTGTAAACCAACTAGGTCTTAAATCAAAGTGCCCATTAGCGTGTTTTTTTATATTTCGCTTATAATTTCAATAAAAACATGTTGTATCCAAAAAAAAATGAAATTTTTTTTCATTTTTTTTATTTAATTAAAACGTTGAATATCAATATTTTAATTGAATAAACAGACATATCCTTAAGAGAGTACCCGGCAAAAATATGTTCTATGTATTGCAAAGAACCTACCTATACCATTATCTTTGTGCTAACAACTAACAGGTTAGACCATGAACCTTTGAAAACCCGGAGCAACAACGACAAATTTTAAGCTATGAAACCCAACGTCAAAATCGTCTTAACTGTATTCACTTTTGTAGCCATGGTTCTTACCGGACTGGCGGCTGCAGAGCAAGTACCAAAGAACAAGCCCAACTCAATGGAGTCGCTGATCAGTCCGAACATCATAAGCCTTAGTCCGAAACTGGTTCGCAGAAAAAATCAATTTGAAAAAACAGACCGGGAGATTCGTGCTACAGACAGTCTGATCATCAAGAATCAACCCGCATCAAGCCATTGAATCATCCTCAGATTATTCTGAACAACAACAGAAATTATGGATATTGAAAATGCAAAAGCACAGATGCGCAAGGGAGTTTTGGAACTCTGCATACTTGCCATCATTGAGGAGGATGAAGTATATCCCAGTGATATCATAGCGAGGCTCAAGAGCAACGACCTCATTGTGGTGGAGGGTACCCTTTATCCCCTGTTGACCCGACTAAAAAACGACGGGTTATTGGACTACACCTGGCGTGAAAGCAATTCAGGCCCACCACGTAAATACTTTAAGATTACGGATCTTGGCCGGCAATTTTTGGAAGCGTTTAGTGATAGCTGGAAACAACTGGTTCATTCCGTTGGACAAACCATCACCAAACCCGGAGCCACTAAGAAATCACGAAAAACCGAACAACCTCCGGTGGAGGAATAAGGGTTATTAAGTGTGGGAAAATGATCTTTAGATCTGTCGTTCCCGAAACAAAAACCACTGAATAACTTCATTTCAAACTAACACAGCAATGAACAAGATTCTGAATATCAATTTGGGCGGATATGCCCTTACTATAGATGATGATGCATACGAATACCTTTCGGCGTATTTGGATAGCATCCGCAGACGATTCCATGAGAGCGAAGGGCGTGATGAGATCATTGGTGACATTGAAGGTCGTCTGGGAGAAGTTATCACAGAGAGTTTGGGTGTTCGTACCATAGTTATGCTGCCTGATGTTGAATCGGCAGTAGCCTTGATGGGTAAACCTGAAGACTTTGGCGGCGAAGAGGTTTCAGGTGCCAGTACCAGCAGCAGTTCGGGCAGTAGTTCCAAGAGCGGCCCTTCTTCCATCCGTACCGGCAAACGCCTTTTCCGTGATGAAGAAGATGCGGTAGTTGCAGGTGTATGTTCCGGTTTAGCAGCGTATTTTGGCATGCATGACCCTGTTTGTATGCGGTTGATCTATGTGTTGCTTGGGATTGCCTATTTTTGA
>DLXL01000511.1:1639-3483 GCA_003448025.1 Saprospirales bacterium
GCATGCATGCCCCTGTTTGGATGCGGTTGATCTTTGTGTTGCTTGGGTTTGCCTCTTTTGGCTTCTGGGCGCCGGCCTATGTATTGATGTGGATTTTGGTTCCACCCGCAAAAACAGCAGTAGATCGCCTCGCCATGCGCGGTCAACCTGCCAACATGGACAATATTGCCCGGGAAGTAGAGGAGGGATTCGATCGGTTGGGCAAAAAAGTCAATGAGATGGGCACACAGGCAAAAAAAAATTCTTCTAACGCCCAGCAGGTGGTAAGTAGTGGCGTAACGGCCATTGGGCAGGTCTTCGGATTTTTTCTGAGGTTTATTGCCAAATTTGCTGCGTTGATCGCCATTTTGATCGGTATTGCGATCGTACTCGGACTGGGAGCGGGCTGGATTGGAAGCATCATGGCACTCCTGATTGGAGCGCCATATGTGGAATACTTTAGTCCGTTTTCATCTGGCTGGACCTGGTTTGGCATCGTGAATCTGTTTTTCCTGCTGGCAATTCCGGCAATAGGTTTGATCCTGTTCTTCTCCCGTTTACTGTTCAAAACCCGCACTCCGGGTTGGGTAACCGGCACCCTGACTGGATTATTTATCCTTAGCACCATTGCTGCTTTCTCCATGCTTCCATTTGGCATCAAGGAGTATACGCAGAACGGATCTGTGTCCAAGAATATTGACTTAAGCGGTATGCGGACTGACACCTTGCGTGTTGAGGCAATTGATGATTTGTTGGGAAGAAGATATCACAATCCAAACGACTTTGATTTTGACAATGATGGAGTCCGGTTATCTGAGGATGGAATGCAAATGCGATGCCCCCTGGAAATTCGTGTATTCCCAAGCCAGGACGACCAGTACCATGTTACGCAGATCATTAAGTCGCAGGGATCCAGCAATCTGAAAGCACAGGAAAATGCGGATCGGGTGTCCTATAAAGCTGACTTTAATGGAACAGCTCTTCAGGTTCCTACCTCCTATACCGTAGCCAAAGGAGAAAAATGGCGGGGTCAACGGGTTCGGATCAATATTGAAGTGCCCAGAGGAAAATTCATAACGTTTGATGAGAAAATCCATGAATACGCCGGCGCTGACCTTGATGAGTACGATGAGGAAAACGACAATAACTACATCTCCCGTCGGCCAGGTAAATTGTTCCGCATGGGTACCCGTGGGCTGGTGTGTGCAAACTGTCCAAACATGGGTGATAAAGGTTATCGTTCCGACAGAAACTATGAAAATTTCATTCTGGAGGGCGACTTTGAAACCGAAATCCGAAAGGGAGACGACTTCCGTGTCGAAATTGATGGTCCGGCTGAGGAAAAAGAAAAGATTCAGAAAATTCAGACCGGTGAAAAAATAACCTTTACCACGGAAGGAAAAAGCACCAATGGGCGGGTGAAAATTCTCATCCAAACCCCAACGTTCACTTCCTTGAATACCAATAGCGGCAATATCACGATTCGCGGATTCGATGAAGGGCATGCCAGTATAACGGCATCCGGAAATGCAAAAATTAAAGGTTATCTGGATGTCTCCAACGGTTTTGCCCTTGCACTTTCCGGAAAAGCAACGCTGGATTTAACCGGACGTGGAAATGACCTGGAAGTCAGTCTCAGCGACGATGCGGTGCTTGAAGCGGCCAACTGGACGGCTGATCGCGTGGAAGTATCTGCTTCTGACAATGCCAGGGGAAGGCTTTTTGCCAAGGATGATGCTTTGGTCATTTCTACCGGACAAAGTTCCGTGCGTGAGGATGGAGGTGCGAATGTGCGGAAGAAGGAAAAGGAAGAAAACTAAGGTAAACACGAAGGCACGAAAGCACGAAGGCACGAAGGCACGAAG
>DLXL01000511.1:3684-4588 GCA_003448025.1 Saprospirales bacterium
ATTTGCATTCGCAAATAAACCCTTCACACTTTTACCACAAAGGGGATGGGCACAGCCCACCCCTTTGTGCCTTTGGGACTTTGCGCCTTTGTGTCCTCGCCTTCGTGCCTTCACTTTTGTATTCTTGTGTCTTTTCTCTACCTTTGTCGGCTACTCAGCATTATTATGCCGACTGAATCATCCTCGCCTGCCGAATTATATCAAACCATTGCCCGCAAGGTCAAAGATGGAACCTGTGTGCTTTTTCTTGGCCCGGCAGCTTTGGCAGCCAAGGATGTTGATGGCAGTTGGCAGGCGTTGACTGATCTGTGTGCCCGGCACTTAGCCCAAAAGTACAACCTTGAGTTGGGGCCAGGCGAGGAATGCAGTCTGCCTTATGTAACCAGCCTCTTACGGATTCAAAATCGATCCACAGATAATGTCCTTCAAGAAGAAGTTGCAAGGTTTTATGCGGATCAGGAGGATTCTTGTGAACTACATCCAGCCCTGGAGCAGTTGACCGATCTGAAATTCCGGATTGTGATCAATACCACCCCCGACAACTTTATTACGCGGCTATACGATCAAATTGCACAGGCCTATCACGCTGATTTCTATAACTGGTACAAACCATCCACCACGCTGAATTTTGATTTTGAAAAAGATTCACGGGTGGTCATTTATAACCTTTTGGGATCGTATGTCAAACCGGAATCGCTGGTTTTAACCTATAAACAGCAGCTGGGCTACATCAAAAAAATTGTTGGAGAACAGCAAAATGAGCGGATTCCGGATGCACTTACCAATGCCTTCAAAGACTACCGGCATCACTTGTTCCTGGGCTTTGATTTTGAAGATTGGGCACTGAGGTTGTTGTTGGATACCTTGTACAAGAACGTTCGGGAAAACATTCAGCCTTATTCAT
>DLXL01000038.1:0-1327 GCA_003448025.1 Saprospirales bacterium
TTTTTTGCCTTACCTTTAAATTCGCAAGTGTAACACTTAGTGCCTTAGTGCCTTAGTGCCTTAGTGCCTTAGTGCCTTAGTGCCTTAGTGCCTTAGTGCCTTAGTGTTAACCTCGCGCCTTTTCATCCGTTAAAACACGCCACCAAATGCTAGTGAAAACCTTTGCCGGCTCCGTTCATGGAGTCGATGCACAAATCATTACTGTAGAAACCCACACCGGCGGGATGCTGGGGAACACGGACAAACTGGGTATTTATATCGTTGGTTTGCCCGACAGCGCCGTACGCGAATCGCTGCCACGTATTGAAGCCGCCGTCAAAAATGCCGGGTTTCGGCAGCCGCGACTCAAAACCATCATCAATCTGGCGCCCGCAGATATCCGCAAGGAAGGCTCTGCGTTCGACCTACCCATTGCCCTGGGTATGCTGGCGGCAGCCGGCCTCATTCCGCCCGATGGTTTTGAAGATTACCTCATCATGGGCGAGCTCTCACTCGACGGCTCTCTCCGACCCATCAAAGGCGCTCTGCCCATTGCCATCAAAGCCCGAAAGGAAAAGTTCAAAGGCTTCATTTTGCCCAGCGCCAACGCGCGTGAAGCGGCTATTGTGAACGACCTGGCCGTGTATGGCGTGGACAGTCTGCTGGAGGCCATTGATTTGCTGGGCGGTGTATCCGACCTGAAGCCACTGGAGGTGAACACCCGGGAGGAGTTTGCGGCCAATTCCAGCGTGTACGATGTGGATTTTGCTGATGTCAAAGGACAGGAGAACATCAAACGGGCGCTGGAACTGGCTGCAGCAGGTGGACACAATGTGATCCTGATTGGTCCGCCGGGGGCCGGAAAAACCATGCTGGCGAGACGTTTGCCCACCATTTTGCCACCGCTTACCTTAAATGAGGCGTTGGAAACCACCAAAATTCACTCTGTTTCCGGGATTTTGCCGGACCGGGCCTCGCTGGTTACCACCCGGCCATTCCGGGCGCCACACCATACCATCAGCGACGTGGCCCTGGTAGGCGGCGGCTCCGATCCTATGCCCGGAGAGATCAGTCTGGCACACAACGGCGTGCTGTTTCTGGATGAATTGCCGGAGTTCAAACGCACCGCCCTGGAGGTAATGCGCCAGCCCATGGAAGAACGCCGGGTAAGCATCAGCCGGGCCAAATCAACGGTGGAATACCCGGCCGGATTTATGCTCATAGCCAGTATGAACCCCTGCCCCTGCGGCTATTACAACCACCCGGAAAAGCCCTGCACCTGTCCGGCGGGCGCTGTACAGAAGTACTTGAACAAGGTGTCCGGACCGCTGCTGGACCGCATCGACCT
>DLXL01000038.1:1364-1842 GCA_003448025.1 Saprospirales bacterium
CGGCTATTACAACCACCCGGAAAAAGAATGTGTGTGTGGTCCCGGCGTAGTGAAACGTTATGTGGCCAAGATATCCGGTCCGCTGCTGGACCGGATAGACCTGCACGTGGAGGTAACGCCGGTAAAGATTGAAGAACTCACCAGTCTAGTTTCAGAACGCCCCAAAGTGAGCAGCGCCGACATCCGGGAGCGGGTGCTTCAGGCCCGGGCGGTACAGGCCGAGCGGTTTAAGGATTTGAAAGATGTATATTGCAATGCCCAGATGCCCAGCAAGATGGTGCGCGAGGTTTGCGCCCTGGATTCGGCGGGATTGATGCTGTTGAAAACGGCCATGGAGCGCCTGCAGCTTTCCGCGCGTGCGTACGACCGGATTTTAAAAGTGGCACGCACAGCAGCCGATCTGGCAGGCAGCAAGGATATCCGGATAGAGGATTTGGCGGAGGCGATTCATTATCGGAGTTTGGATAGAGAAGGGTGC
>DLXL01000038.1:2020-2429 GCA_003448025.1 Saprospirales bacterium
GATTACATGATTTGCGATTTGCGATTGGATTTGCGATTTAAAAACAACGTTCACTGCTCAAAATGTAACTTAAAATGAGAGCTTTCGAATTAGAAAACCGCTTAATAGACTTTGCTTGCAGGGTTATGGAAATGGCTGAAAAATTACCGGAAACCTATGGAGCAAAGCATCTTGCATCCCAAATTATTCGTTCTGCCACATCGCCTGCGCTGAATTATGGGGAGGTTCAAGGCGCCGAATCACGGGATGATTTCGTCCATAAGATGAAAATTTGTCAAAAAGAGCTTCGGGAAACTTTTGTGTGCCTTAAATTGATTGAAAAACGCAATTGGTTTACAAAAGGGAAATTAGCCTCGCTTATCATCGAAAACAACGAGTTGATCTCCATATTTGTAGCCAGCAACAAAAC
>DLXL01000038.1:2636-10612 GCA_003448025.1 Saprospirales bacterium
AATCGGATATCGCAAATCCCTACCCCAACCCATACTGCCTCAATACCTCCTCCGGCACCCCATCCCAGGTGTTCGGCGTATTGCCCTGATACCCTATATCTGCCATCCCGATTTTGCTCGACCAAAAGCCGGAGGCCGTGAGGTTGCGCATCAGACTGAAAAATACCACACCATGACTCATGCCGGGCTTTTTACGTTCCGGATAGGCTATGTCTTCCACAATCTCTATGCGCTGCGCCGGCGTGATGTCTACAAACACCTTCCCAAAACGCTTTTGCGCTTCATTATCGATCCAACCCAGTCCGCCGCGAAGGGGAGTCTGGAAATCCGGCTTATCCTTGGCCATAAATTCAATAAACTCCGGCACCCCCGCCTCCGTAGCGCTCCCCGAACGCTCATCGCGCGGAATGATGATGTCCACCAGAACACTGATGGTTTTCATTTCATGCGGATTGAAAAATTGCTCTGCAAACAATTTGGCATCCCGCATTTTCTCATACTCCGTTCTGCCAAACTGCTTGAACTCCGGATCCTTATTGTTGGCAACTTCATCCGCCAACTCCGCAGCTTTCACCTGCGGATTCAATCCGGCAAGCCCGAGTGCACTCAGGCTAATGCCTTTTAATACATCGCGTCTTTTCATAATTTTATTTTTTTGGACGTTGGGCTTGTGCTCGATAAAGTCAACAAGCAATAATCCCTCCGAGCACTAGTCTATCGTTCATCGTCCATCGTTCATCGTCCCCTCAAAGCCTTCCTGCCTTACGCTCTTCCACTATGTATCTGGAAGCGCGCATAGACAGTGCCAGAATGGTCCAGGTGCAGTTTTTATCGCCTTGCGACACAAACGGCGCCGCATCTACCACGAACAGGTTTTTGACGTCGTGTGCCTGCTGCCATTTGTTCAGGGCTGATTTATTGGGGTCGTCGCCCATACGGATGGTGCCTACTTCGTGGATGATCTCACCGGGCAGATTCAAGCCATAATCCTGCTCGGCAGTGGGGGTAGGACTGAGCGGAATGCCACCCAGTTCATGAATGATCTGCTCAAAGGTTTGGTGCATGTGTTTGGCCTGCAAGCGTTCGTAGTCCGACCATTTGTAGTGGAACCGCAGTACTGGTATCCCGAATTTATCCACCTTTTCCGGGTCAATTTCACAATAATTATCCTCCCGGGCTATCGCTTCGCCCCTGCCGCCCATACCGATGTAGGCGCCGTAGAAGTGCCGGTAATCATCTTTCAGGGATGCCCCGTACCCGCCGGCTTCCCGTGTGGCGCCTTTGCGATCCGGGAACATGCCATTCACGTTTTCAATACCCCAGCCAAAGCCGTACGCCGGCATGCCCATGCCGCCCCAATATTCGATGTGGTAGCCACGCGGGAAATCCAGTTTCTTATTGTCGAGCCACCAGGGCGAATATACGTGCATGCCGCCCACGCCATCTTCATTGTAGCGTTTGCGGTCGAACAGCATGGGAACGATGGCGCCTCTGGAGGAACCGGTGGAGTCGTGCAGGTATTTGCCCACCACGCCGGAGGAATTGGCGAGGCCTTCCGGGAATCGCGCCGATTTGGAGTTTAGCAGCAGTCGCGCCGATTCGCAGGCGCTGGCGGCCAGCACTACGATGCGGCCACGTACGGTTTTTTCTTCCATCGTTTGGGTATCCACATACGAAACCCCGTTGGCCAAACCCGTTTGCGGATCGGTGAGTACTTCCCTGGCCATGGCGAAATATATGACGCCGAGGTTCAGGGTTTTCATGGCGGGTTTGCAGAGGCAGGACGAGGAGGAAAAATCTGCGTACGCAATGCAGGAGCGGTTGCACTGGTTGCAGTAAAAGCAGGTGCCTCGCTCATCGTTGATGGCCTTCGTCAGAATGCTCAGGCGGGAGGGAATGGTTTTGATGCCCAGGTTTTTATTGCCTTTCAGCAACAGATGCTCGTGCAAACGCGGTTTCGGGGGAGGCAGAAAAATAGAATCCGGATCGTTGGGCAAGTTTTCCACCGATCCGAACACCCCGATCAGCTTGTCCACTTCATCGTAGAAAGGCGCCACGTCTTCATAGCCAATCGGCCAGTCGTCGCCCAGTCCGTCGATGCTTTTTCGTTTGAAATCCTGCGGACCAAAGCGCAAGCTGATACGCCCCCAGTGGTTGGTACGGCCGCCCAGCATACGGGAGCGGAACCACCTGAATTTCGTGTTGTCTTTGGTGGTGTAAGGTTCGCCTTCTATGTCCCAGCCACCGTAAGCGGCATCAAAATCGCCGAAAGGCCGGTATCGGGTGCCCGCGCCGCGCCTGGGCGATTCATAAGACCATTTCAGCTGCGTGATGTATTTGGGATCGGCGGGGTCGTAGTGCTGTCCTGCTTCCAGCAAACACACCTTGGCGCCTGCTTTGGTCAGTTCGTGCACCGCCATCCCTCCGCCGGCTCCAGAGCCGATCACGATGACATCGTACGTAACGGGTGATTCCTTGATTTGAAACCTTTCCATTGGATAGCCTGATAATTTGCTTGCAAGGAACAATTTCTTTGGCAAATAATCCCCAACACAACCTAATGTACTTCAGATAATACCTCATTTTTTTGAAGATCCAGATTCAGCATTTCATTTGTATAGCCACGATAAGTGGCAGGAACGCGAAGGTGAAAATCAGGATGACATCTGCTCAAACCCGAAATTTTATTGACCTTCGTCACTACAGTTCCGGCTGAATTTTCCAATTTTTATCGCTGTGAAATTATCCAACCTCTGTTCCCATCATTTACCGCTGCTGCTCCTGGCTGCCTGCTGCCTGGCCAACCGCCCATATACCCATGCACAACAAGTGAGCATCCCTTTGGGGGGCAATGCCTTTCAAATATCTTCCGGATCCAGTGAAGAAATTACCATCAATGGCATAGAACACTGGGAAAGCAACCATACTGTATATGCCCTCTATTTTTCGCTTCATACCAGGCATACCGTGCAGTTGGTGCTTCCTTTGATAGAACAGTCGGGCAGTAGTACCCTTTCCATTTCGGTGAATGGCGCCAAGAAGGAGTACCATCTGAAAGCCGGCGACCGGGAAATTTATTTGGGGGAAACGGCACTCAAAGGGTACAATGTTATAAAGCTAAAAGGCATCCGAAAAAGCGGTTCAGATTTCGCCCGCATCCAGGAACTGCTCCTTCGGCACAAAGATCCCATCCAGGTCAATTATGTGCCTGACAATCAGGATCATAACTTCTACTTCGGCAGGAGAGGTCCTTCGGTTCATTTGAATTATGAATTTCCGAAAAACACCGACATCAAATGGTTTTACAACGAACTGACAGTTCCGGCAGGCGATGACCCGATCGGTTCTTTTTACATGGCCAATGGCTTTGGAGAAGGCTATTTTGGGATGCAACGCAATTCTTCCACAGAAAGAAGGATTTTGTTTAGCGTGTGGAGTCCTTTTGAAACGGATGATCCAACCGCTATTCCGGAGGAACAAAAAATTCGCTTGCTGAAAAAGGGGGAGGGTGTTTATACCGGAGAATTTGGCAACGAGGGGTCCGGCGGACAGAGTTACCTGGTTTATCCCTGGGAACCGGGCAAGGTGTGTAAATTCCTCAATTCCGTGGAGCCGGATGGGAAGGGCAATACCATTTACACGGCTTATTTCATGGATAACAACTCCGGCCAATGGCTCCTGATTGCTTCTTTTTTACGCCCCAAAACCAATACGTATTACCGGCATGCCCATTCTTTTCTGGAAATTTTTGAACCGGCTAATGGATATGTGTCCAGAAAATTACGCCTGCACAACCAATGGGCCTGCGATATCAACGGGCGTTGGATTCCGCTGTTGAAAGCAAGGCTGACCGGCGATATCAATGCGAAAAGAAGGTATCGGGTTGATTTCGATGGCGGCGTGGAAGGGGGGCAGTTTTTTCTTAGAAACGGCGGCTTTTTTAACGCGAATACCCTCCTCAACACGAATTTTACCCGCAGGGCAAAAGGAAGCATTCCGATCATAGATTTTGATCAATTGCCTTGATCCAATCGCAAATCGGGTAATCAAATCCCGGAAAACTATACTCCAACCGTACACAAGTCATCCTTGCAAACGCAAAAATTAATGACCTTCGCCCCCACGCTCACAACAGGGTTCAAACCAGCGTATCTCAGGAGTAATGAATAAAAAAGTTTTTGTGACCGGATGTTTCGACCTGCTTCACAGCGGGCATGTGGCATTTTTGAAAGAAGCCGCTCAATACGGCGACCTGTATGTGTGCATCGGCAACGATGACAATGTAAAAAACCTGAAGGGCCGCTATCCGGTGAACAATCAGGAGGAAAGGCGGTACATGCTGGATGCATTAGCCTGTGTGAAAGAGGTACGTATCAACAAGGGTTTGGGCATCATTGATTTTGAAAAAGAACTGGCAGAAATAGCTCCGGATATTTTCGTGGTAAACGAAGATGGTCACACACCGGCAAAAGAAGCATTGTGCAGGAGCAACCATATTGAATATCATGTATTGAGCCGCAAACCGCATGGCGATTTGCCGGTACGCTCCACCACCAGTTTACGAACCGTTTGCACCATTCCGTTCCGGATTGATATTGCCGGAGGCTGGCTGGATCAGCCTTATGTTTCGAAGTATTATCCGGGGCCGGTGCTCACGGTTTCTATTGAACCAACTATAGAATTCAACGACCGGAGCGGCATGGCTTCCAGTACCCGACGAAAAGCCATTGAATTATGGAAAACAGAAATTCCTGCAGGCGATAAAGAGCAATTAGCCAAGATCCTGTTTGTGTATGATAATCCTCCCGGCACCGGCCATGTGAGCGGTTCTCAGGATAGTATTGGTATTGTTTTTCCCGGTTTGAATAAACTCTGGTACCATAACAATTATTGGCCGGATACTATAGAATCTATTCATGAAGAAGATATTCTGAGTTGGATAGAATCACATTTATATCTGGTAACACTTGGCCCAAGGGTGTCTACTTACAATGTACTGGAAAATACACAGATCAATGCGGAACGTGCCAAAGCGCTGGCTGATGCCGCTGACAGTTGCTGGGATGCTATGCTTCATAAAGACCTTGAAGCCTTTGGCGAGGCCTTTAAGGCTTCCTTTGACGCGCAAATTGCTATGTTCCCCAATATGATGGATGAAGATATCTGGAAAGTTATAGAACAATATCGATCCCGGGCCCTGGGCTGGAAATTGAGTGGCGCAGGCGGCGGCGGGTATTTGATACTCGTCAGCGACAAACCCATAGAAAATGCCATTCAGATCAAGATCAGACGGCGGGATGTTTGGGGGTAAGGGGTGTTTAGGGTCATTTATAAGTCATTTAGGGTCATTTTGGGGTCATTGATTCAACGTGTTTTGTCATCTTGAGCGTAGCGAAAGATCTGGCCAAAACGTCCGCCACATGAAACAAATCTGTGTAAAATCTGTGCGAAACCACCCTTACGTTTCTATATCAAATCTTTAGCTACGCTCAAGTTGACAAAACACGCTGAGTTGAATTGTCCAAATGACCAAAATGAAAAAAACATACCACCTATGAAACGATATTGCCTGGCACTGGATTTAAAAGATGATGCAACGCTCATAGCAGCATATGAAGCCTATCACCGAAATGTTTGGCCTGAAATTATTCAGAGTA
The DNA here is from genome assembly GCA_003448025.1 of Saprospirales bacterium. Lineage (GTDB taxonomy): Bacteria > Bacteroidota > Bacteroidia > Chitinophagales > Saprospiraceae > M3007. Next base: position 8,294 of record DLXL01000038.1, read on the forward strand.
TTCAGGATTCGGGGATAATAACCCTGGATATCTACCGCGTGGCCAATCGACTGTTTATGATCCTTGAAGCGGAGGATGATTTTTCCTTTGAACAGAAAAACGCCATGGATGCCGCCAATCCACGCGTACAGGAATGGGAAGAACTCATGTGGAAATATCAGCAGGCGCTACCCGGCGCCAAACCAGGTGAAAAATGGATACTCATGGATCAGATTTTTAGCCTGAGCTCATAGGATAACCTGTTCCTAAAACTGAAAATAGATAAAGGCATTCGACCCAAAATTCCCCAAAAACGCCAACAGCCAGGCCAATATCGAAAACAAACCTAAACGCACCCAAGGGCGCTCAACTTGAAGCTGGTTCCAGTGAACCCGGATATTGCTGATTTCCACTGTCAGCAGAATACCGATCAAAAACACGCCTCTGATCACCTGAAATTTGTTAATCACCGCCCCAAAACGAAACCCTTCGCCGGAAAAAATACCGCTTAATACCGCGTTAGCCATTCCAAAACTATCCCCTCCGGCCAGTCCTACACTGCCACTTCTGAAGTACACCCAGGCCAGAAGGGTGAGCGCATATACGGTTGCCATTTCCAAACCTGCGGATAGCATTCCGGGCAACCGAAGGGTGCTCACCATATGACGCCATACCGGCGCTATGGTACGCTGGAGGATGAGGTACAAACCGTGTAAAAAGCCCCAGAAAACAAAGGCAAGATTAGCGCCATGCCAAAGTCCGCCAAGCAACATGGTGAGCATATTATTCCGGTACGTAGCCCATTTGCCACCACGATTACCACCTAAAGGAATATACAGATAATCCCGCAGCCAGGAAGACAATGAAATATGCCAGCGGGTCCAGAATTCACTAAAACTGCGGGAGAAATACGGCGTCCGGAAGTTTTCCGGAAAATCATACCCCATCATGCGCGCCAGCCCGATGGCGATATCGGAATACCCGGAAAAATCGCAATAGATCTGGAAGGAATAGAAAACAACCCCTATCCATAAATGCATGGATCCGAAAGTTTCCGGAGCCTGAAAGCATTGTTCCACAAAGGGCGCCAGGGAATCAGCTACCGCTATTTTTTTAAAAAACCCCCACAATACCCTTCCCATACCGGAATGCCAGCGCTGCCAGTTGAAACGCTTGTCTTCATTCATCTGATGCAGAAAATCTGCCGCCCGCACAATCGGCCCTGCTACCAATTGCGGAAAAAGGGCAATAAAGGTGGCGAATTTCAGCAGCGAAGGCTCCCAGGGAATTTCCTTTCGGTACACGTCTATGGTGTACGACATGCTTTGAAACGTATAAAACGAAATACCCACGGGCAAGATGATGTTCAGGGTAGTCCAGGAGGGCGTCATGCCCAGGGAACTTACAAGGGCTGCCAGGCCGTCGGTGAAGAAGTTGAAGTATTTGAAGAATCCTAAAAAGCCCAGGTTCATCGCCATGCTGAGCAACAATACGGACTTGGGTTTCAAGCCAATCCCTGCAACCCACTGCGTAACATCCCCGAATTGCTGCAGCACCGGGCTGCCGTTTTCCCAGCTCCTGCGGGTTTCCTCCGGCCGATCCAGATAGCTGAGCCAAAGCCCAAACCACCAGTCCATCACGGTGGAGAATATGATCAGCGATAAAAACCTCCAGTCCCACCAGCCATAGAATACATAACTCGAAAGCAGGCACACCCAGGTACGCACTCGCCCCTTTGTCCCGAAGTACAAGGGGAAAAAGAGCAGGATAAAAACCAAAAATGGCAGCGAGGAAAAGGACACGCACAAAGAACGCAGATTTTTTGGAATGCGGAGTAGGATATGGAACGCGGATGACGCGGATTTTTCATGCTGCCTGCGGCAGCAATCATTGGAGTGTTTTAGACGTTTTCATTACTTAGGTTTATATCTCCGTTTGGCAGAGTTTGATGCGGGAAACCATTTTTTCGGAGGATGGTCAATATCTGCATCCTGAAATCCAACCAACCAGTTCCATTATAATGAGGCATTGCATTTGTTTCATTATAGATTTTAACCATTTTACTTATGTCGGAGTCGGAAGGTTCCTTTTGCCCGGCTTTAAGGTTTAAGACTTCCAGTGAAAGCGGCTTGGAAGCCGAATATCTACTGGATCCATTTTATGTCTAATGCGGAGCTTTTTCTATTCTGCAAATCCACGGATCTCTACTCAAATACCGTATGTCCAGCGTATCACCAATTTTAACTTCACGGTGAGTATGTGTATAATAGTGTTTGTTGTCAATCCCATTTAAGTATGATATTAAGTCTAATCTATTATTTATAAAATATCTCCCTCCAT
>DLXL01000460.1:0-5228 GCA_003448025.1 Saprospirales bacterium
TGCGGAGGGATAAACAAGAGGAATTAATTCCTGATCAAAAATGGAGCTGTGCGAAATATGATCCCACCTTCATATTCCTTTCACCACGCCAAATTTTCCTCCTCTTTCCACATAAAACCAGTTATTCCCAACTGGTTTTATGCTATGGTATATTGGTTCCAATAAAAGCCCTTCAGGTGTTACCAGGCCAAATAGTTTATTCAGTTCAAAAATAGCGATTTGGCTATCTTTTACAGAAATAAATGAGTTCACCGCAAAATTCAATACGGGGGCGCCATTCAGGTTATAGATTAATTGTGGGTTTTCTTGTACGTTGTCTACCAATACACCCTGCAATAGATCTGGCTGAGTAATTTTTCCGTAGGAAACGAAGTAATGGGGGTATAGATAAAAGGTTCCGCTGAATACGGGTGGCTGCACCCAGTTTCCTTTGGGATCAAGTAACCCATACAGCTTCTGTTTTTTGTTTTTCAGTATGGCTGCTGCAAACAACGCACTATTCAAGGTTCCTTTACATTCAACAATGGAGTCAAGCGGAAGCTCCTCTCCGAGAATGGTAAACACTTTCAGATTTTTATTGGGAAACTGAGCTGCAAATGCCTGGTTTCCTGCCGGAATAAACGCGGCATATTGTGCAGAGGGAAGCACCACTTTACCGGTAGTGTCGCACAATCCTATTTGATCCCCTTCCTTAAATTCGTATAACCCCCGGGTAAATTGCTTTAAAAAAACAAATTTGGGAGTGAAAAGCGGCTTGCCATCCTTTTTGATCAAACTATAGGATCCGTTTACTTTAACTACCGCGAAACCAAACTCATTGAAAGGACCTGCAGATTGAAACTGCGGTTTGATTTGCCAGGATCCATCCTCCGTAAGATAGCCCCACTGGGTTTTTACAGCTACAGGGGCAAGACCATTTCTGAATGCCTCTGCATTGCTAAAGGTGTCTACCTTTTCTTTTCCTGCCTTTAGATAACTATAGATGAATTTATCAGCCGAAAGTCTTTTGAATTCCGGGGGTTTTAACCACTTAACCTGGGATTCTTTCAGGTCATATCCCTGTCGGGACATAAACGCTATGGCGTTTCCTTTTTTGTATTCCAGTACGGTGTCGCCCAGGATATTAAGGCTGCTTAATCCTGATGTAGACCAACCTTTAATGATCTGGTTTTTTTCATTGATTATAGCAGACATACCATATTTAGTCACAGCAAAAGCCCAGCATGGGCCCTCCTTTACAGCTGCCATTGACAGGGATGAATAAACCGGTGGAATAATTTCGCCTTTATCGTTGTGCCATACCCCTTTTAATTTTCCCCGTACAATCAGCCAATAAGGTCCATTCAGATGACTTATCTCATCATAGCTCATTTCCTTAACCTCTCCTTGCTCAGACATCCGGTATAAATGCCCTTGTTTTGAATAGTGGAAATAGGATTGGTCCGGAGTGCCTGTTGGAGTGGCGTCGGCTTCCAGATCTAGCAGCCATTTCAACTGCATGGACTGGGCTGTTAAGCCAGGCGTAATCAGGATAGAGATAGCTAAAATAAAAATCGATTTTAAATGCATGCCCGGCTGTATTTTTACGACAAATATAGATGCTAAATGAAGTTCAGTTACCTAGTCCTGGTATTTTGTTTATGGTTTCCTGTTTCTGCCAGTAGCCAACCTGATTGGACCCTTATTGTCCCGGATGTCTTTACTTATCTGGATACCGAAGCGGCAGATTCTGTTAAGGCCATTCGTGGGCGCGCTGACCAGATTCGTGCGCAGATGAATGACATTATGTTGAAAAAAGGGTTAGATCCAAAAGACCTTTTTGATGCTTTATTGTCCAGTTTTAATGAAGGCCTGAGTAAAAATTTTGTCCAGGAACCGAAATCCCTTAGGGTAAAAATGGAGCGGGATGCAGATATTGAACGTTTGGAAAATTTGCATATCCGGTTGTTTAAGGAAGATGTTTCCTTGCAAAGGTGGCTAAATATTACCCAGCAATTAAAGAAGCACCCGGACCGGGCACAATATAGTCGCTGGTCATTGCTGCACCGCAATTTGCCGCCACCCGAAATGCGCAAATTCAGCACACCTGAATTACTGAAACCCTGGGTAAGAGATGAAGTGATGTGTGATATCGTGGCGGCCATCGATGCCACCAGTCCGGATAAAGCCAATGGTAAAGTAAAAGCTTTTAGCCTTAAATTTGAGTATGATCGGTTAGACTCTCTGGACCGTACAAAAGGAATGCGGGAGTGGCAATTCCCGGTGCCTCCGGAAGTGATTTTTTGCAGCTTTCCCATGAATGGCGCCTACAGTTTCAGTATGGACGAATCCATTCCCGGAGTAGGGTACGTGATATTGCCGCGTTCTGCAAACAGCGCTTTATCTGCACTGGTGTACAGCCAGACTGCCTGGCGGGCGCGCTGGTGCAACACACGTGGAACCGTCACCTACACACCCATGGAAGTGCGGGATGGCCATCAGTTCTTTTTTAATTTTCCACAGCGCTTTTTCAAACCAGGAGAATTATACCGATTGGAAATTATAGCTACGCCAAAGGTCAATTTCTCTACCATCCTGCCGGTTTCCATTTGCCGTCAGGCTTATCATGGCTTGGAAATGGATGAGCAACCCATCCAGCAACGCCTGCCGGATGAAGTCAAGATCACTGAACTCTACTTTCGTGTGGCTAATGCTGATGTGATCAAACGCACCTATCCCATAAAAGGAGAGGTAGATTGGTTTTCCGGTAAAGTGACCTTTGAAACGGAAGATCCCTTTGATGCCATGGAAATGTATGGAACCGGCAATACACGTCCCGGGGTCAGTTTTACCTTGCAAAACCTTCATTTCAGCAAACTGGATGAAGCACTGCGGTCGAGTGCCTTGCTGTACTATTTAAGTGTTCCGGAAATAGAACCGGTAGAAAACCAGCCCCTGGATAAACTCCTGATTGCGGAAATGGATAATACTTTTCAAGCGCCCTTCATAACCAATGTGAATATGGGCGCCTGGAAAGATTACATGAGCCAGCCCAGCGCTAGAATCTATCCAAAACAAAACCTGCCCAATGGGTATTATTCACCTTCCTGGTCTGCCGCATTTTCGCCGGATAGTATTTTTACCGATAGAAGAGTTCCATTCATCACCCGGCAGATGTTTGAAAAAAACAAAATTCCTAACGCCGGAAAATACCGTTGTGTACTTCAGGTTGGAGAATTCGTACAAGTAGTTCAGACCCTGGCTTTGCATCGTCAGCAAATTGAACGGCGGATAGAGGAGCGGAGCAGATTTTTATTTGAACTGGATCGCAGGGATGCTGCAAGAAAAGGACAGGCCTTTACGGGCAATATGGCTGATTACAAAAAAAGAGAAATGGACAACCTGCCTTCCGAGGTGAAATTCATTCGGGAATGCCAATTCCCGGAGGTGATACAGAAAAACTTCACCCTGCTCTATTCCAAGTATTTCCCGGGAACCAGTCAACGCCTGGCTGAGCTGCCCATAAAGCTAACCGAATAATGATGCGTTTTATAGTATTTTCTTTTCTTTGGCTGTGTGTTATTGGTGTAAAAGCTCAAGTGCCTGGCGCCATTTGGGTAGTACCGCCTGTCATTGACAGCGCAGAGACTATTGTGATTTCCGCGCAGGACCTTGATCCAAGAATCATCGTCAAAAACAAACAAAACAAGTACGGATTGTATGATCGATCAGGCAAAAAATTATTGCCTGTTATATACGATTACCTCGATCTGAAAAATGGATGGGTGGTAGCTACCGTAAAAGGACAACCGGCCAGAAAGCTTCTCTTTAATGATCGTATGGAAGATTTAGGGCGGGTTTACGATAAGTTTGAACCACAGCAAGGAGGAGTAGCCATAGTTTACAAAGATAATCTGGCAGGCATGATCAACCAGAAAGGTGAGGAAATTTTACCATTAAAATATGATGCGGTACATTATGGTACCAATGAACTGGTCTTTAGTCTGGGCAATGAGATAAAAAGAGTTCCGCAAAGCCCTTCCCCTGAACATCCCAGGGCAAAACAGGTACGGGAAGAGAAAGCCAAAAAGGTATTATCAGGCTATATCCAGGTTCAAAAGAACGGCTTACAGGGGTTTGTCAATTTGAAAGGCGATACCGTCGTGCCGGCACTTTATACATTGGGCCCTATCCATCCCAAAGGATATATCATAGCAAGCCTGGACGGTAAAAAAAGCTGGGGAGTGATTGATACCCGCCATAAAACACTGCGCCATTTCACCGCCACCGGACATGGTAACTGGACGAAAAGCGGGATGATCCCACTAAGGGAAGACAATCTCTGGGCGCTTTATAAGTTTCCGGAAGGAACAGAGATTATTGCCAAAGGCGTCTGGGACCATATTGAAACCTTTGATTATGGAAGGGAATGGTTCAAGGTAACCAAGGATAAAAAAACGGGCTTGATCAACGCTAAAGGAGAAGTGCTGCTGCCGGCTGTTTATGACTTTATCCAACCCAAACCATTTGTTACGGCCATATTTCGGCAAGGCACACAATATGGCTACTGGCTTTATGAAACAAAAAAGCTTGTTGAGCCGAAATATTCCTCCCTGTTAAACTATGAAGACAGTTTGCTGATCGTAACCATGAATAAGGAAACTGCGCTGATTGATGCCAAAACAGAGAAAATACTGATTCCATTCAGCAAATTTGGGCTGGAAAAAAAGGGCGCCTATTTTGTCAGCGATTTCAAATATGATTCTACCAAGAGTACCACGGCTGATGGTAGACTGCATGGATTATACGACCGGAAAGGGAAAATGATCCTGGCGCCTGATTCTGTGGATCTGCATATCTTCCCTGACGAGAGTTACTTTATATTTCCACATTATAAAAAAGTTATGAAATATGCCGAACACCGTTCCAAAACAGGTGAACTGCTTCGCAATATAGATAGGGTATCAGATTATGTAAATTATGATCATTGGTTTAGATCCAGTAAAAACCCGGAGGGGAAATATGTGTTTTCTACCTTTTCTTATCTGGATCCACCCGGAAAAGAGCAGCGATATGCAGAAAGAAAGGACACCAAAGAAAAAGTACATATGGTCAGAACCGCCGATAAAAAGTGGGGTTTAACCACGCTGGAGGGCGCTGTATTGGTGCCGCCGGTGTTTGATCAGATGGAGCCTACCAACGATGGCTATTTCAAGGTAAAATACGAAGGCAAATGGGGGGTGATACAG
>DLXL01000460.1:5379-5747 GCA_003448025.1 Saprospirales bacterium
ACTGTTTGATTATTTTGATCAGCCTAAATAAACAGACTTTGTTGATTCCTGAAAATATCACCGTAAACTTTTAAACTAGCCAAATAAACTGGCTTTTGTTGATTCAATATTCTTTAACACATGTACACACGCCGTCTTTATGGTTTTTGGATGACTTTCAATTGGAGTAAAAAGCCCTTCATTTTCGGGGCGATTTATTCTTTCATCCTGACTGTTCTTTTTGAGTTTGTTTTTCACCAACTGCATTTTGATTTTTCATTTGGTTGGCAACCCATCAGTGTTTTGGGTATTACTGTTGCTTTTTATCTGGGTTTTAAAAACAATGCCAGCTACGACCGCACCTGGGAGGCCCGCAAAATCTGGGGAGT
>DLXL01000460.1:5878-6417 GCA_003448025.1 Saprospirales bacterium
ATCTGGGGAGGTATTGTGAACAGCTCCCGTAGTTTTGGTGCAGCGGTATGCAGCTTTATTCAGGGAGAAAACAGTGATGGATACAAAAAGGAATTGATATACAGGCATGTTGCCTGGTTAACCGCTTTGAGGTTTCAATTGCGCCTGGAGCGCGAATGGGAGCATGTAGAAAATCGCATCAAAGGGAAATACAGTCCAAACGTCAATGAGCGGTATTTTCATAATCTGGAAGACGAAATCAAAAATTTTCTGAGCGAGGAAGAATTTGACCTGTATAAAGGTAAAACCAATATGGCGGCGCAAATTCTGCATAAACAAGCGACAAGATTACAGGAACTCAAGGATCAGGGCTTTTTCGATGATTTCCGACATATGGAATTCCACAAGCTCATAACCGAATTTTTCGCTGATCAAGGCAGGAGTGAACGCATCAAAAACTTCCCTTTCCCAAGGCAATATGCATCAGTAGCCGTTTGGATGACCATGATTTTTTCGGTACTTACTCCTTTTGGTTTGCTGAATATCTTTCACGACCTGGA
>DLXL01000375.1:0-3096 GCA_003448025.1 Saprospirales bacterium
TGCTCTGGACCATTGCCAACCTGTACAACGATCCTAGGAACAACGATTACCCAATCTTCTCAAATTCCTACTGGAATACTTTCAGGCACCATTTGCATTGTAGGAGATTTTACAATTTCTAGTGGAAATGCATTCACCTTTTTGAATGCAACAATATTAATTTCACCAGAAGTCGAAATAAAGATAGATCCATTAGCCTCGCTCGTGATTGATAATTCCGATTTACATGGATGTAATGGACTATGGAAAGGAATTAAACTTTCAAATAATACTGCAGTATACGTGTTTAATAATTCACTGATAGAGGACGCCCGAAAAGCAATTAGCGCTTCTTACGTTACGGCGTTGGTGTCAGTTACGAATTCAACCTTCAATCGGAATTTAACAGGTATTTGGTTAGAAGATTCTCCAAATGCTGCTAACCCAACGTATATTTCAAATCTTTATGATGTGAAATTTACCTGTAATGCTCCTATTGTAGGCACGATCAAGGAAATTTCTGATTATGGAATATACTCAATGAACTGCCCTGTTTCTTATCAGCATTCCTCTGAGGAGGATGATCATGATGTCCTTTTTAGAAACTTAAAGTATGGCATCAAAATAGAAGGGGAACGCTCTATTGATTTGGTAGGTAATCATTTCTATTTCCGGGAAATTCGATATGCCGGCATAGATATGAACAGAGGTGAAATTGAGTTAGAAGAGAGCATTTTTGCTAATTATGGAGACTACGGAATTTTGGCACGGAAACTGAGAGGGTTATTGCTCAGCGGTTGTGATTTCCAATTAATTGAAACTGATCCCAAGTTTTTTCCGGCACCATCTCCGTTGATCAGAAGCGCAGTTGTCATAAATACAGATTGGAATTTCGGCCCCGGAGAGTTTCCCAGAATTGACATCTTAAATAATTGTAGCTTTGTATATGACTGTCCGGGAGTAGATGAAACCTACTGGGGTATAAATGCTGGAAATATTGGAAACCGCTTTGATATGCTAGTTTATGACAATGATTTCGTAGTTGAAGGGCAAAATGCTCAGGGTATTCATATCACTGGAGGGTATTTAATAGGTTCTGAAATTGACATACTTGGGAATAGGTTTACGGTGAATGGTCCTGAACCATTTCCAAATAGTGTTGCACAGTGCTATGGAATAGCCGCAGATTTTGACATAACTAATTTGGATATTGTTGGAAATGACTTTAATGGTGAAAATGAACCGGGCTCATTGGATATTAGGTCCCATTGTGTGAATTTAACTTCTACTATTGGATTTGAAGAATACGAAAACCAAATTACCGATAATACGTTTTTTGGTGGATTTACAACTGGAGTATTCGTCCAAAATTCAGATTATTGGAAGATATGTTCAAATTTCAGCCTGACCACAGATGCATATTATTTTGTTGTGGATAATATCGAAATTGATTTCATTCAGAACGACATAGTATTGGGGAATTTGAATATTTATGGGAAGGTCTTCACTCAAGAACAAAGAGATAATAAGTTCTTTGGATTTACAAATGCAGTTTGCTTTAGTGGAAACTGTAACGTTTTTTCGAGGTTTTTGGTCCGCCAGCCACTGGGCACTGAGTGGTACCCTCTTGGTCAACTATGTGGAGATCCCGCTGTTCCTTGTAATCCAAATGAGAGATTTTTCATAAACCAACAGGGGAATGCACCGCAAGCCTGTGCGGCAGAATTTAATGATCCCGGTGACGATGAATTAATGGAACAAATTGCATCTGGTTTAATTGATAACCCTAATGAGTACCCAGCTAAAATTTGGAGATATAAAAATTTTTTATATGATAAGCTTATTCATAATACGGAATTGGCACAAAGCCATCCTTCATTCATTACATTTATGCAGAATGAAGCTTTATCTTCATTAGGTCAATTTCAGGAGGTACGCAGACTGTTGCAAGAAGGACTCATGGGAACTGCATCAGGATTTGATTTGTCTAAACTACAGTCTGCCGCTCAGATAAATAACGCTATTCCTACGCCAACCATTTTTGAGCAAAATCAGAAGGTGGTAAATCAAATTATACTTACAGCATTTTTAACTCAAAATGGAATATTTTCTGAGCAACAAATAATAACGTTACAAGGAATAGCTACTCAATGCTATAAAGCAGGAGGCTTGGCTGTGATACAGGCGGCATCCTTGTTGAATGGTTGTGCCAAAACTACTGTGGATTTTGATCAGAATTGCGGTGATGAATGGCCACTTTTACCTTCACAAAATGAATTAGAAGAAAGGCATACCCAACTGAATAATACTGAAGTTTTAGACGTTTCTCAATATGCAAATGAACTTATTATCCATTCGCCAGAGCTGCAATTCGGCATCCTACGAATTTATGATATTATGGGGAATATCGTTTTCAGCCAGATGCTTTTAGGTACTGAAGGGCCAATACGGGTTTCCACGACTTCCTTGGTCCCAAGTGTTTACTTCATTTCTTTTAGTGGAAGTCAGAAGTTTACTGCTAAGACAGTTATTTCAAACTAATTTTTTTCAAAGGCTTCACCATAGGGAGGAATGTTGCTCGCCCTATGGTGAAGCGTCACATCATTTTACTTTTCATGAGACCTATATTTTCAATTTTACTTTTTTTGAGCATTAATTTCGTAACAGCCCAGTCAAAATACGATTTTCACTGGACTATTGGTTATGACGAATCAACCATTGAACCTGGCGGCGATGTAATCCTGATGGATTTTAACGTCATACCTGTATCTGTTCAAACCCTGAAGACTGTCGATAGATTTGATGCCGGCTCCTCAACCTCAGCCATGTCAGATGCGGAGGGGAATTTGATTTTCTACACCGGTGGATGCTACGTAGTGAACGCCATGCATGAAAAAATGGAAAACGGAGACTCTATAAATCCAGGGATTAACCAACAGCTTTGTTGCCCATTTGGTGGTAGTTGCAACTTTAGCGGGGCAATGGCGATTCCTTGGCCAGACAGTCCGTATCTATACTTGCTTTTTATTAATGATTATGTCACTGATTTATTCCCGGACGATCCAATCATTAGTGGCGCTTCAGGCCACCTTTTCTATAATGTTATTGACATGCGGA
>DLXL01000375.1:3353-7525 GCA_003448025.1 Saprospirales bacterium
GATTGGTGGGTGATGATTCCGAAATCCCGTACAAATTGCTACTTTTTGGTGCTTGTAACGCCCGAAGGTGTTGGTACTCCCAAGCTAACTTGTACAGGCATACCTTACAACAAATATGAAGATTCCGGTCAATCCTGTTTTTCCCCGGACGGTAAAAAGTTTGTCCGGTTTAACAGAGACAATGGTGTGCATATTTATGATTTTGACAATACCACGGGTGAGCTCAATAATGAAACCTGGTTTAAAATCAATGATTTAGGCTCTTATGTTGTAGGTACAGCAATTTCGCCCAATTCCAGGTATTTGTACATTTCTGGTTTTGATAAATTATTGCAATATGATTTGAACGCTGCCAACATTGAGGCCAGTAGGCTATTGCTTGCAGTTCCCGATAATGTACCTGACCCATTTGTACCTTCCGTATTCGCTGTGTCTGCTTTGGCTCCGGATGGCAAAATTTATATTGCGAGCGTAAGCTCCCATTTAAGCCTGCATGTGATCCATAGGCCGGATTGTGGAGGATTATTCAGCTTACCTGAACGGAGAGGATTATCTCTTACCTCTTGGAATTATTCCACCATTCCCAATATGCCCCATTTCCGCAACGAACCTTCTTCCTATCCTTGTGATTCTTTTGTTGTTCAAACCTATACACCCATTGGCGGCAGAGAGTCCATCGTTGTTTTTCCTAACCCAGCTATAGATCAGATAACTATTCACTTGAATCATCTCTTGCCTAATGGAACCTGGTGGATATTGCATGACCAGCTGGGCAGGGAGGTGAAACGGGTTTTACTTGACTCTGATCAAGTGGAGTTGAGCGTTAGTCTTGAAGATTATCTGCCCGGAATTTTTTATTTTTCGGTTATATCCGATACCCGCTTGATTCAAAGAGGTAAATTGATATTGTTGAGGTAGGGGGGGATGAAATCCCGGCATCAGTTCCCTCTGATCCGCACCCAGGGAAACCTAAACCGGCGGAAAAGCTTGTTTATCAGCGAATGATTCAGGTTTTCCGCGCCGAATGCCTTCAGCTCCGGCCACGTATGGTGGTAATAATGCTGAGCCATTTCCGGGATACCCACCCCCTCGTAATATTGCCTCGATCTTTCCCGGGCGGCAATCCGGGCCGCTTCATTGGCATAAAAAGGACTGTCGAGCAGATGTATTTCCCCGCCTGGCTTGAGACAGGTTTTCAGGACATGAATCAATGCCCTTAAATCCGGGAAATACTGCACGGAAGCCGCCAGTACGATCAGATCGAAATCGTTTTCCGGCAGTTTGTCTTTCAAAATATCCACCTGCCAGAAAATCAGATTCTCCCGTCCAAAGAGTCGGGCGCCTTGTTGCAGCTCCGGCCCGTTGACATCTGCGGCCCGTACTTGTCGGGCAGGGTGCACCGCCAGGTGATGGGCCATCCATCCGTTTCCACAGCCCAGATCGAGTATTTTGAGCGGTTTGTTGCCGAAGTTTTTGTCCAGGTATTGTTGAAAACGGTGAAGTGTTTTGGCCCGCAAGGCCCATTCTTTGGCATGCGGATGCCCCGGCGCTACTTGCGGCAGAACGGCTACTGCTTCATCCGGTAAAATACGTTGCTCGCTTGTGCGCACCCGCAGGTAGTCTGGGAAGGCAGCTTCCGGACTGATGATTACAGGTTTGCCAGGTTTCATGTATTACTGAGATAACCAGGCATTTACCTGGGATGTAAAAACGTGTAACAGTGTTACCATTGGTGACTAATTACCTGCAGATTTAACAAGGCTACCAGCCTTTCTCTTTCCTGCCGGGGCAAATGAACCCATCTGGGCCACATCCCTGCAGGGTGAGTAATCCATTTCCATCGGTCTTCAAAACGAGTCACATCACCCAAGGGGAATTCCAGGATGAAACGCCTGTGATAAGGATGGATATTGCGCATAACAAACCGTGTGAACCGAAAAAAACGGTTGGCATAACTATCTTCTCTAATGCGCTCATAATGCGGCTGAATGGTGCATTCCTGCTCATTTTTTAACAACAACTCATTCCCCAAAACAATAGCTGCCGGATTTCCGGAGGCAATATACTGCTTTGAATCCGCGTTCCGGGCGCCAGTTTTCTGATAAAATTCCAGCTCTTTTGTAAGCCTTTTCCTGGTAATATTGTTGAAGGGTATACATTTGGCAATGCGCTGTTGTAGACTGTTTAGTACCGATGAAATAACAACAAAAAAACAGGGCTTTAGGTGTACCTTTGGCCGTAAATTTTACCTAATCAATGTCCACCACAACAAATTTAGAAACTGCTAAGAACGCTGATGCACTTAAACTGGCCATTTCTTCCCTCAATCGCCACCTGGAAAAAATCCAGGAAGGTGGTGGCCACAAACGAATCGAAAAGCTCCATAAAGAAGGTAAAATGAGTGCCCGCGAGCGCATTGATTACCTGCTGGACCCCGGCTCACCCCGTATTGAAGTGGGCGCTTTTGCCGGATTCGATATGTATCAGGAACATGGCGGATGTCCGGCCGGTGGTGTGGTGGTGATGATTGGCTACATCCGTGGCCGACAGTGCATCGTGGTGGCCAACGACGCCACGGTGAAAGCCGGGGCCTGGTTTCCCATTACAGGCAAAAAAAACCTGCGCGCACAGGAAATCTCGATGGAAAATCGCCTGCCCATCATTTATCTGGTGGATTCTGCCGGAGTGTATCTGCCCATGCAGGACGAGATTTTCCCCGATAAAGAACATTTCGGACGTATATTCCGCAATAATGCCAGGATGTCGTCGGCCGGAATACCGCAAATAGCAGCCATCATGGGCGCCTGCGTAGCCGGGGGCGCTTACCTGCCAATCATGTCGGACGAGGCTTTGATCGTAGAAAAGACCGGCTCGGTATTCCTGGCTGGTCCATACCTGGTAAAAGCCGCCATTGGAGAGGATGCCGACAAAGAAGTGCTGGGCGGCGCGGCCACGCACTCGGAAATTTCCGGGGTAACGGATTACAAAATGCCGGATGACAAAACCTGTCTGGATACCATTAAGGAGCTTGTAGATAAATTCGGCCGCTTCGACAAAGCCGGTTTTGATCGGGTGGAGCCCGAACCGGCGGCGGGAACGCCAGACGATTTACTGGAAATTTACCCGGAAAATGGCGCCAAGCCCTACAATACCCTGGAATTGCTCAAACGTCTGGTAGACGGCGGCAAACTCACCCAATACAAGGAGCATTACGGCAAAACCATCATCACGGCTTATGCCCGCATTGATGGCTGGGCGGTGGGTATTGTGGTCAACAACCGTCAGGTAGTAAAAAACGCCAAGGGCGAAATCCAGTTTGGCGGTGTGATTTATTCCGACTCAGCGGATAAGGCTACCCGTTTCATCCTGAATTGCAACCAGAAAAAGATTCCGCTGGTGTTTCTGCACGACGTAACAGGCTTTATGGTAGGAACCCGCTCGGAGCATGGCGGTATCATCAAAGATGGCGCTAAAATGGTGAACGCAGTGGCCAACTCCACAGTGCCTAAATTCAGCATCATCATAGGTAATTCTTACGGTGCCGGTAATTATGCCATGTGCGGAAAGGCCTACGATCCACGCCTGATAGCTGCCTGGCCAAGCGCCAAGATCGCCGTAATGGGCGGTGAACAGGCGGCCAAAGTACTCACCCAAATTCAGGTGCAATCGCTCAAGGACAAAGGCTCAGCCCCGGATCCGGCGGCGGAGCAGGAATTATTTGCCAAAATAAAAGCCCGTTACGACAGTCAAACCACCCCTTATTATGCAGCGGGAAGGCTCTGGGTAGACGCCATCATTGACCCCAGAGATACACGTCGCTGGATTTCCATGGGTATTGAAGCTGCCAACAATGCACCTGTGGAAAAATTCAATGTGGGGGTGATACAGGTTTAGGTTATAGGGTGTGGCCAGGTTAGGCAATTGGAAATTTAACATACGGGTATATTTATGGGCTATCTAAGATGACTATATTTGTCTTTTCTAAATAAAAATTCGAGTTTAGTTAGATTCTGTTTTTGCCCGGTTTTTCTTCTCAAATAGTTTTAATTTAAGTCTGGAAGTATATTGGAGGTGGTTACTACATCAAAAGCATCACTCCATTTGATAAATTTTCACTATTAAAAGTTCATTAAATTATGAAAAACAAGATTTTCACGGCTCACGGCTCACGG
>DLXL01000375.1:7728-13146 GCA_003448025.1 Saprospirales bacterium
GCTCACGGCTCTCACTTTTATTTTTCTGATTTCTACCTTTTTTAATGTGAGTGCGCAATGCTTCGAAGCCGATGGCGTTACTGTCCGGCCATCCTATTTTAATATTTGGGTAGCTGTGGATCAGACCTGGATTGATTTCTATGGCGGTGATGAAGCGCTCGCCAGGATGGTGGCCAAACAAGGCGCCGATGATGCCATTGATGTGTTGAATGAGTCTGCCTTCAATACTACCTTTGAAATTACTTTTTTTCGAGGATTTGCACCTTCTACTGTGGCACCTGTTTATAATGGTTCTGACAAGACTGGTTGGTGTCTGGACATTAGAGCGTTTTACGATGCGCAATATCCTTGTTTTGGTGCTAGTGGTCCAGATTTAATATTGCTTTTCACCAAAGAAGGAGAAATTGGTACTGGACATGGATTCGGTTATGACAATGTTGCGATTGTAAGCGGAGCAAGTTCGTTCGTTATTGCTCACGAATTGGGGCACACGATAGGTTTAGAGCACCTGCCACAACCAGGCGGTTCGTCAAATTGCTGCGTCAATAACCCAACTATGATGTGTATACCATCATCAGTTAATGCCCTAATTACACCCTTAAATACAGCTTGTGGTGTGACTTTCGACTGGTTAAACTCTAATGTATTTACCTCCCAGTTTTGTAGCACAATTCGCTCAAAACCTTCATTTTATCCTGGTGATGATTTTGAGTGTCCACCCCCAACCTTTTCAGGTTTTAACATTTTTAGTGAGAATCCGAACCCTGTAGTAGGGTGTAAAACGGATGGCGATATTACTACTTATACACTCACATTCAAGAACAATAATTCAAATACGCACCGGAACTTCAGGGTTTTAATTCCAGATTCGTATGCAGCATTTGTTGAATTTGTGGAGGACCCCTCGCTGGATTTTACTTGCATCAAGGATATTCCCAATAGCCGAAAAGAGTTTTGGATCACGGAACCAGGTTGTGGAAATGAGCAAAATTTTTCCATGATGCCTGGAGAAACCAAAATTCTAAAATTTAAAATAAGATATCTGGGAGGATTTCAGGCCTTTGGTGGAATTCTTTTAAGTGCTTATAACGGCACAATTTCAGGACAACAATACTCCATTGACTTCACACTCAGACCAACAGCTTCGGTATCCGGCGGCAATTTTTCGACGCTTCTCAACAATGATACCTGGAAGCTCAATAGACCACTTCTAATATCAGGAAACGTCCTCATGAATATGAGCCAGGTGCCTGGATGGGGAAATACTTATAACTTTGCTACAAACGGTACCCTTTACTTCGCTGCCGGTGCAGGTTTAGAAGTTGCTGCCGGCAATACGGTGAAAATGCCGCATGTTCGGATGGAAGGCTGTTCTACCATGTGGAAGGGCATCACTGTGCGGGAGGGCGCTACGCTCGAGATGAATATGTTGACATCCATTTCAGATGCACAATATGCCGTAAATGTTCAAAAAGGCGGCACTGCTGTAGTGGAGTCATGCAAATTCCTTAACAATAATTTTGGTATCCGGACAGCGCCTGAAGGTAACGGAGTACATCAGATTACTGCATTGGGCAACCGCTTTGCTACGACGGGGGCTGGTTTGAAACCTTCCTGGGGAAGCGGACAACAGCCTGCGCCGGGAGAAAAAGGATTTACAGATATTTATGCGAACAACCTGACTGGAGGGCTGCTTGTTGATAAAGACCCTAATTTTGGCGTTACCAACGAATTTTCTGATCTGCACTATGGCATTCTGGCAGAGAATACCCATATAACGGTGCGCGATGCCATTTTTACGAATATTCTCCAGGAAACAAGGCCATCCGGCTACCCTGGTCCATTATTCACCGGAAGTGCCATCTATGTTTCGGGAGGGAATGCCGATATAAAGGGGAATTATACCGGCATCGTTCCTGGTCCTTTGAAAATGGACAACTGTCATGTGGGGGTAAATACCCGGGGCGGCTCCATTGCAGTAGAAGGCTGTGAAATGAGTAACATGACCAATGGGGTTGTGGCACTCGGCGGCATCAACAAATCTTACACGGTTAACTGGAACAATATCAAGGCCTCCGACCGTGGCATATCCGTATTCTACCAGTCCGGGCTGCCAGGCGCTTCAGCAGTAAGCAACAATATCGTACACATGGCCGGCAATACCAATGGCGCAGGAATCGCTATAGGCGGGCAGGAAATGTTTCCGCAAAATGAAGGCTTTGTGGCCGGCAACAGCGTGACGGTAGAAGAAGGCGCTACCGGAATTCAAATTGGTGTGGCCAACAAACTCAAAGTGACCCAGAATAACGTATCTCTCGCAGGCGGCGGTGCGCGCTTTGGCATCCGAATGGAAGGGGGCGACCAGAATACCCTCAACTGCAACATTGTAAACAATCCCGGAGGTGGCAACAACGACGGTATTTTTGCGATACATGCTTCCCGCCCGGGCGTAAGTTGCAATACCACCGACGGCCCCGCGCGCGGGCTGCATTTTGAAGGAATGCTGGCCGGGAAAAGCAGAGCAGATATTGCCGGCAACACCCTGGAGAACAACAGCACCGCCGGGTTATTGCTCGGCACAGATGCGGTGCTGGGTCCTCAGGCACACCGGGGGAATAGGTTTGATGGAGTGGATGCCTTGGCGGGGCCAGGGGCAGATGACCATTCAAAGTTTACGGTAGATGCTGCCGAAAATCCTGATTTTTTACCGAGTGCCTGGCTGCCTTTCGCCTGGTTTGAAAATATTTCAAATCCTTCCCCATCATTTGATTGCGGGGCCAGTACGACCTGCCCGCCTACCCCTGCTCCAACTCCGGATTATTCATTAGACATCAAGATCGTGAAGGGAGAACTTGGTGGCGCCACTTATCAGGCTGCTAATCAATGGCTTTCACAAAGAAGATTCTATGAACTTGTCATGGAAGGAGGAAACCCCTACCCGGGCAATTCAGACGTTTCGGCTTTCCTGTCACAAGCACAAACAAACGGACTTTCTGCCTATGCCAATGTGCAAACAGGCATCCGCCAGCTGGGCGCGATGAGCGAAGGCAGCCGTGCAACGGCAGCAGCCAACCTGTTGACCTTGAATGCTGCGTTGACGGGTAGCGCATCTTATCAGGTCAATGAAAAACTGGTCAACCAGATATTTCTGCAAACCGTAGCTGTTGGCAATCTTGAATTTTCAGAAACACAAGTAGCCACATTAGAAGGTATTGCCGCACTCTGCCCGCTGTCTGATGGAGAAGCGGTGTTGAGGGCACGAGCACTGCTCCAATTATTGCCAGGAACGCCTGCTCATTATGATGATTTTTCTCTTTGTGGGGGCGGAGAGAGGTCAGAGAAGAACAATCTCGTTGGAAAGTCTGTTCGCATCTATCCCAACCCAGCTAATGATGCACTTTCTATTGATTATCAAAGCGTTGGTGATCTTGGCGGTCAGTTCCTGTTGTTTAATGCCCAAGGTCAATTGGTCAGGCAAATCACCTTGCCACCAGGCCAGGGTGTAGCCCAATTGATATTAAATGGGCTACCAAGTGGAATTTATTGGTATTCCGTACCAGGCATCAAGGAAGGCAAGGTTATTATCCAACATTAATTTTTTAATTAAATCAACCCTTTGATGTGTTACATCAAAGGGTTGATTTGCTTTTGTTAAAATTATGAAAGTCATCATTGTCTTTGGATTGCTTTTGTTAAAAACTATTGCTTTTGGGCAAAAGTTTGATCATATCTGGATAACTGGGGATGATAACCAAACTTCAGACACTACCTATGGTGGAGGTCTTTTAGACTTTAATTTTAGCCCACCTAAAGCGAGTTATCATTACCGTGAGCATAACATGTATACAACCAATTCCAGTATCTGTGACTCAGCAGGCAATTTGCTTTTTTACACCAATGGTTGTGGCATAGCCGGCGCAGATGATGCAATTTTGGATAATGGAGAGGGAATCAATCCAGGCAATGCTCATATATTATGGTGTGAGCAGTATAATGATGGTTATTCAGGCGGCCCAGGTGCTTCAGTGATACTTCCATCACCAGACTCCAGTGGCCTGTTCTATTTGTTTCACAAGCGTTTTACACTTTACTCCAATCCAACCAATGCAATTCGCGATAAATTTTACTATACAGCAGTAGACATGAATCAGAACAATGGTAAAGGGAAGGTACTTGAAAAGAATGTTGTAATAATGTCTGACACCCTGGCCCGAGGAGAGATAGCCGCCGTTAAACACGCCAACGGCAAAGACTGGTGGCTGGTTACACCTCGGCGCAACAGCAATCAGTTTTATATTTTCAAGTTCACCAGCCAGGGAATTGTGGACACTTTTCAACAAACCATTGGCATTTTACCAGACCCTCAAGGCGAAGGTCTGGGACAGATGGTGTTTTCGCCAGATGGGAGTAAATTATATAGAACGTATCGCTATAGACCTGTTATGGTCTATTCCTTTGACCGTGAGGCAGGTGTATTTACCCAATTTGATACCATATCCTTTGATTATGGCGATCAATTAGTTGGAGAAATTGGCTGTGCCATTTCTCCCAACAATCGTTACTTGTATCTCTCTTGTCGGAAACTTTTGTTTCAAATGGACTTATGGGCTTCGGATATTAGTTCTTCACAAATTACGGTGGCTGAATGGGATGGATTTGCTAATCCTTTCCCCACTATGTTTTGGCAATGCCAATTGGGGCCGGATTGTAAAATATATATTATGGCCGGTGGCGACACCCGATTTTATCATGTTATTCACAGTCCGGATGAGCCAGGTCTGGCCTGTAACGTAGAGCAGCGTGGGGTACAGTTCCAGACCCCTACGGGAGCCTCCATGCCTTCTTTTCCCAATTATCGCCTGGGTCCTATAGACAATCCAGGCGTGCCGTGTACGGCTACCGTGAGTGTGAGCGGGATGCCATCCGCTCCTCCGCCCATTCGAGCTTATCCCAACCCGGCCAGTGAGCAAGTCACCTTCGAGTGGAACAATATTTTCAGGGGTGGTAAAAGACTGACGCTTTGCAATGCCTTCGGGCAGCCTGTCAAAGACCTTTGGCTGAGCGCGGGCAGCAGCACTCATGTGCTTTCTATTGAGCATCTGCCCGCCGGGGTGTATTTTTGGGTATTGCAATCAGAAGATGGACAGAGCATGGGCAGCGGGAAGATTGTGAAACAATGAAAGCAAACAAGATGAAAACAAGAACAAATACCCAATCCAATGGCCTCACCAGTTACTCGTATGTGCAAACAGGCATCCGCCAGCTGGGCGCGATGAGCGAAGGCAGCCGTGCAACGGCAGCAGCCAACCTGTTGCCCTTGAATGCTGCATTGACGGGTAGCGCATCTTATCAGGTCAATGAAAAACTGGTCAACCAGATATTTCTGCAAACCGTAGCTGTTGGCAATCTTGAATTTTC
>DLXL01000471.1 GCA_003448025.1 Saprospirales bacterium
TTAAAGAAAATAATACGCGCATTTTTGTTAAAAATACATGTTATTCAATAACTTAAAAATAATTTATTGCAAAAAACATGCAATTTTTTTAAAAAAATACCGTAAAAAGCTTTTCCAACAGGTGTGTTACCGGAATCTTTGTATCAAATCTCGCCCAAGGTCTATGGAAAACAGCACAATATTGGCATTGGTACGTGCAATTCCCGCTGGAGAAGTACGAGAGGTACGCAAATTCCTGCTTTCGCCCTTTTTCAACCAGCGCCAGGATGTGGTCTCGCTGTTCGATTATCTGGCCATAGGCGGCAGTCCTACCCGAGAAGGCGCCTGGAAAGCCGTATTCGGGAAGGGTACTGCGTTTGAGTTGCCCAAACTCCGGCTGGTGATGAGTTATCTGCACAAATTGCTGGAGCAGTACCTCGCTGTGCGTGAAACCATGTCGGACCCCATGTATCTGGAAGTACAGCTAGTGCGTGCCTACCGCAAACGCAAAATGCCTGCTGCCTTTGAGCGGGAACGCAAAGCATTGCAGCAATCGCTGGAACAACAAAGTCTGCGCAATGCCTGGTTTCACGACTATAGTTACTGGCTGCATTGGGAAACCCATCAGGTAGAATATCCGCAAAACCCCACCGATGCTTCCTGGCTGCTCAATGCCGGTCAGGCGCTGGATACGGCTTATTTGTCCCGCAAATTGCAGTTGGTTTGCTTGTTGCTGGCGCATCGTACGGTGTATAAAACCACACAGGAAGTAGCCTGGGAGGAGGAGTTGATCCGTTTGGCCGAACAAAGCGGATATGGGGTCCTACCTTCCGTAGCGATATACCTGCATTGTTACCGCATGTTGAAAGAGCCATCGGAAGAGAGCCATTTTCAGCACTTTAAGCATATTTTATTCGAACAGGGCTCCCAGTTTTCGGAGGAAGAAATACACGGCTTATTTATCCTGGCCATCAACTACTGCGTACGTCGTTTAAATGCCGGGGATACCCGATTCTACCGGGAAGGTTTTGAGTTGTATCGGGAGGGTCTTGCCCGGAATCATATTCTGGAAGATGGCATTTTATCCCGTTTTACGTTCCACAACATAGTGGCACTTGGTCTGCATGTTGGCGAACTGGAATGGGTGCGGTATTTCATCAATGACTTTAAAAACAAGCTGGAGCGCCGGTACCGGGAAAGCGTATTCAGCTTCAACCTGGCTCGTTTATCCTACGCCGAACGAAAACACAGTCATGTATTGGAACTATTGCAAACTGCCAATTATCGGGATCCATTGCACAATCTGGCTGCCAAAACCCTGCTGCTCAAAACCTATTTTGATCTGAGAGAATACGATTCTCTGCAATCACATCTGGATGCCATGCGCAATTACATTCAGCGAAAAAGAGTACTTGGTTATCACCGCACCAACTATCTGAACCTGATCAGATATTCGGAAAAAATCCTCCATTTATTGCCCAATGACCACAACGGAGCAAAAAACCTGATGCAAGCCATCGAAAAAGAAGAAGTACTCACCGAAAAAACTTTCCTACTCGGATTGATAAGGCGCTAATTACACGAAGGCACAAAGGCACAAAGGCGCGAAGGCGCGAAGGATTTGGCCTGCGGCCAAATTATTTTATGAGTTGGCCGTAGGCCAACTCCTTAGCGCCTTAGAGTCTTTGTGCCTTAGTGTTGTACCTTCGTGCCTTCCAAACCAGTTTAAAGCGTATGCAAGAAGAAAAAGGGCCGCATATTTTCAACGATGAAGAAGCCAGAGCAGCCATCCAGGAATTGTTCGGTTTTCAAAGTCTGATTCAGGGTATGAAGGCATTTCTGCCAGAGCATTTGTATCAACTGATCATGACAGAAAAAGATCGGGTGCATTCTGTGCGCGATTTTCAGGAAAAAATTGCCCGGCCGCTGCTAAAAGTCATTGAAAAAGAGAGCATTACACAGCTTACTGCCAGCGGCATCGACCATCTCAAACAGGAGGAACAATACCTGTTTATTTCCAATCACCGGGATATTATCCTGGATTCTGCCTATCTGAATATTGTACTGTTTGAACGCGGTTTTCAAACCAGTCAGATTGCCATTGGCGATAACCTGATGCGGCACAGGATTTCCGAGCTGATTTTCCATATCAACAAGAGCTTTGTGGTAAAACGCACCGGTTCTCCCATGGAATTATACCGCTATTCCATGATGCTGTCGAATTACATCTGGACTCAAATCACACAAAAGATTGATTCTGTTTGGATTGCACAACGGGAAGGACGAGCCAAGGATGGGAACGACCGTACACAGGTGGGTCTGATTAAAATGCTGAGTCTGAGCTGCAAAGACGACCTGAAGTCCTATTTCAAAAGTATGAAAATAACCCCGGTGGCCATTTCCTACGAGTTCGACCCTTGTGATTTGCTGAAAGCGCAGGAATTCCTGAACAAACGTGCCAATCCGGATTACAAAAAGACGTTTGAGGAGGATGTTCAACATATGTTACTGGGCCTCAAAGGCAACAAAGGCGCTGTTCATTTCCATTTTTCCGAGCCTTTTGATGCGGAACTGGATGTATTCGACACCCTGCCCAATGCCAAAAAGCAGTTGGAAACGCTGGCGGAAATGATTGATGAACGGATTCACAGGCATTATAAACTACAGCCCATCAATTACATTGCACAGGATATGCTGACCGGCAGCAACACCTACAGCAATTACTATTCGGCGGAAGACCGGGAGCGGATCGGGACCTATTTTGAGCAGCGGTTCCGCTTGCTGACGCAGGATGATGAAGGTCTTGGGAAAGAATATCTGCTTAAAATGTACGCCAACCCACTGATCAATCAATTGGCGGTATCGGCGTGGTAGGTAGCAGCCTGCTGTAGCCGAATCATTTGTCTGTTTTGGCATAACAATTACCATAATTTTAAAAATTAGCCTTAAATTTGCATGTTGACTTTAAAAAATCATACTAAAAATTTAAAGTACGATGCAAAATAAAGTAGACAGATATCTTACTCCTCAAATTCAACATTGGTTATTTAAGGGAAAAATAATCATTCTTTATGGAGCCAGGCAAGTGGGCAAAACAACTTTGTCTAAGGAACTATTAAAAGCAAATAGCGCAGAGGACGGTTACTTCAATTGTGAAATCCAATCTGTTCAAACTGCGCTATCTCAGCGTGAGCCACTTGCACTGCAGCAATTTATTGGTCACAAGAAGTTCGTAGTTTTTGATGAAGCCCAGCAAATTCCAGGTATTGGAGAGGTATTAAAACTGCTTGCAGATACGTATCCGCACATTCAGATAATTGCGACAGGATCATCCAGCTTTGAACTGGCCAATCGTTCTGCGGAACCTCTCACCGGGCGTGCAATAACTTTTGAATTATTCCCTTTGTCGTACGCAGAATTAGGACAAGTATACCCTGCACACGAAAAAAAAGCCAACCTGGAATTTTGGCTAAGATTCGGGTTTTATCCAGAAGTAGCCATGGCGCCGGAATCAGACGCCAGGATGTTATTGGATAATTTAAGCAGCAGATATTTATACAAGGATATTTTGGAGTTTGAAAACTTAAAACGCCCGGACGTTTTGGTTAAATTACTTCAATTATTAGCACTGCAGGTCGGGCAGCTTGTTTCATATCATGAATTGGCAAACCACCTTAAAATCAGTTCCGCAACCGTTGAACGGTATATTGATCTACTGGAAAAAGCTTTTGTTATATTTCGCCTTCCAGCCTTCAGCCGAAACCTGCGAAATGAGATTGGAAAAAAGAATAAGATATTTTTCTACGATGTTGGCATTCGAAACAGCATCATCCAGCAATATCAGCCATTGGATTTGAGATCTGATAAAGGAGGATTATGGGAGAATTTTTTAGTCGCGGAACGCCTGAAATATCTCCAGGCAGCCGGCTTGAGGCCCAACCGATATTTTTGGCGAAACACCAGTCAATCAGAAATTGATTATCTGGAAGAACAGAACGGCAGATTACATGCTTTTGAGTTTAAATATGCCGGCAGAAAATCTAAAATTCCCGGTCCTTTTGCTGATGCATATCCTGAACACACCTTTCAAGTCATTGATAATCAAAATTTTGAGTCATTCGTTTCCTAAAATGGCTTGAATGAGATGTTACATATTTTGATTTACCATGCCTAACGAACACCACCTCTCGCATATCCTCACCCATCTGGCGGAAGACCGCGAACAATATTTCCAGGCCATTGCGCCACCGGTTGTTCAAACCAGCAATTTTGCTTTTCCCAACCTGACGGCCTTCCGGGAAGCCTTTTCGGATGAGTTGCACAGCCATGTGTACTCCCGGGGTAACAACCCTACCGTAGAAATCCTGCGCCGCAAACTGGCAGCATTGGAAGGAACGGAAGATGCGCTGGTGTTTTCCAGCGGCGCCGGGGCCATTGCAGCAGCTGTGATAGGCAATGTGAAAGCCGGCGACCATGTGGTATGTCAGCAAAATCCTTACTCCTGGACTTCCGCGTTACTCCGCAAATTCCTGAGTCGCTTCGGTGTGGAACACACTTTTGTGGATGGCAGCTCCATCGCCAATATTGAAGCAGCGTTGCGGCCCAATACCCGGGTGCTGTTTCTGGAGAGTCCGAATACCATGACCTATGATTGTCAGGATCTGGCGGCCTGTGCAGCCCTGGCCAAATCACGGGGCGTGGTAACCATGATTGACAATTCCTACTGCTCGCCCATC
>DLXL01000099.1:0-1608 GCA_003448025.1 Saprospirales bacterium
CGACGACGCAGAACTCGGCCCCGACCATATCAAGTATCCGCTTGCTGAACGGGATTTTCAAATGAAAGTTATCCGAAGACCAATGCCCTTTGTTACCAAAAAACATGGGTTTATGTTGATTCAGAAATTCCAGACGGTGTTCGAGTTGTTGCCACTCTACCGGTATGGCATAGCTATCGTCTACGCCCATGGATAGCAACATTTTTACATCCGGGGTTCTGTCCTTCTCCGAAACAACGATGAAAGGGACAGAACACAGGTCCGGATGATCTGCCATTTGCTGTACCAGTCGGAAGTCATCCTGAATCAACCAGTCAACATGACATAATACGGCGTATGGAAGGTGAAAGGTGTTTAAATCATCCACGTGTTCGTTGAGCCAGCGATAGGCCATGAAACCATTGGTTTCCATAGCACTGTGAAATGACTTGCTTTGAGCAGGGAAATTTCGGATACTTCGTTCAAGTTTCCCCTCCTCAAAGCCTACCAGAAGAATTTCTCTTGTGGTGGCAAGGGGGTAATCGGATTGGGTCGGGTTGGGATGCATGATTAAATTAAGGTAATCGGTGTTTGTTGTTTTGTCCCTGTCCTGTGCAAACATTCGTTTCAGGCAAGCAGGAGCATGATTTCTTCTTTAAGTTTTCCAGGACTAAATGGCTTAGAGAAATAACTCTGAGCGCCCAGTAGTTTAAACTGCTGCGCCTCCTTTTCATCATCTGCTTTACCCAGTACCATAACCGGAATATCTGCCCACAAACCCGTGCATTTCAAGTGTAGCAAAAAGGCAGCGCCATCCATTTCCGGCATAACCGAACCTGTTACAATCAAATCAGGGATATCCCCGTTGCTGAGTCGCCCAAGGGCTTCCAGGCCATTACGTGCACCAAGCACTTTGAAATGTTTGGAAAGAAAGCTGCCGAGGGTACGGCGCAGGTCTTCGTGATCCTCCACAAGGAGTATACGTTTGGACATGGTGTAATCGGTTTTGGTCATAAAATGGTTATCGGCAACCAAGGGTTGAACTTACCACCAGTTGCCAATGGTCCATGCTATGCTTCAAGTAGGAGAGGATTAATTTTCCAGCGCTCACTCCGGGGCTCGGAAGGACTGAAAACATATTGCCAGAAGTGCGGGAGGAAGGGAGTAACTACCGGCGTACTGCCAGAGTGAAACAAAGATAATGCCGTTTATCGGTTTAATACACCTTTCTCTTGGTCAGATAAGTGACGATTATCAATTATTAATTTATAGCAAAAAAATCATACAAATAATAAAATGATTATCATTTAATTAAAAATATTTCTTTCACATATGCTTTTATTTTAAATCTTTATAAGCAGGGTACCAAATGAATTGACCAGTCTTATCAGTAGCGAGCCACAAAAGGCACGGAGCGTACAAAGCTTTTGGTTCTCCATGGATTTGTGGCTCGCAAAACTTTGTACCCATGGAGATATCACTCGTTTTACCTTTGCCTTTTCAAAATCATCAGTTGTGCTTGAAATCGTTTTCTGGTTAGGACTGGCCCTTATTGTTTACGCCTACCTCGGCTACGGGCTGGTGCTGTGGGGTTTGGTGCGTTTGAAACGATCTCCCCCGCCCCTGCCA
>DLXL01000099.1:1739-3658 GCA_003448025.1 Saprospirales bacterium
GCCTGAGCAACCCCTTCCTGCGGTTACCTTCGTTGTTTGTGCCTTTAATGAGGAGGATTGGATTCTGCAAAAAATTGAGAATTCGCTAGCTCTGGAGTATCCCCGGCATTTAATTCGTTTTTGTTTTGTTACTGATGGTTCTGATGATCGCACGGCTTCGTTGGTTCAAACCTATCCTTATCCTTCAGATGTTCAATGGCAGTTGATGCATCAGCCTGAACGTCGTGGAAAAATTGCGGCATTTCAACGTGCCATGACTTCTATTCAAACTCCGGTGGTGGTGAGTACTGATGCAAATACCTTTGTGAACAAAGAAGCGCTGAAGCACCTGGTTCGTCATTTTAACGATCCCAAAGTGGGCGCTGTAGCTGGTGAAAAGCGGATTTCTATGGCGGAAAAAGAGGATGCCAGCAGCGCCGGCGAGGGTATCTACTGGAGATATGAGAGCTTGCTAAAAAAGTGGGATGCAGCATTATGGACCGTAGTTGGTGCTGCGGGAGAACTATTCGCTATACGCACGGAATGCTATGAGCCGGTACCATCCGATACCCTGGTTGAGGATTTTTACATGACCATGCGCATTGCCCAACGCGGCTGGCGGGTTGCCTATGCCCCGGATGCATGGGCTGCAGAACGTTCTTCCGCTTCTGTAGCCGAGGAAATGAAACGCAAGGTGCGGATTGCAGCAGGAGGACTTCAGGCTATTGTCCGACTAGCAGCCTTGCTTAACCCCTTCCGTTATGGAGTATTAAGTTTCCAATATATTTCACACCGGGTATTGCGCTGGACCCTCGCCCCCTTACTCCTGCCCGTTTTGCTGATTATAAATCTGTTGCTCGCCTTACAGGGAAGCGTTTTATATACCTTTTTGCTGGCAGGTCAAATCATCTTCTACCTGGCGGCACTGGCCGGTTGGATACTGGAACGCCGCAAACTCAAGGTCAAAGCTTTTTTTATTCCCTATTATTTCTGCCTGATGAACTGGGCGATGTATGCCGGCTTAATCCGGCTACTTCGGGGTAAACAAACCGTAATTTGGGAAAAGGCGCGAAGGCAGGAAGAAAGAGACACACCTTAAGGGAACTACACCTTTTCAATAAAATTGGGATAATCGGTAATAATACCATCCACGCCCAGGCGAATGAGCCGGCGCATGGATTTGACATCATTGACCGTCCAGGGTATCAATTTCATGTTGTTGGCGCGGCATTTTCTGACCAGCGACTTATTAACCAACAAATAATAAGGGCTGTAAATAGCCGGCTTAAAATCAAGTCGGGCCAGGTTAGACTCCAGGCTGTTGACATTTTCAATCAGGAAAGCCAGGGTGAGGTCTGGCGCCTGCCGGTGCAGTTCTTTTAAAGCCCGCACATCAAAGGATTGTACGGTAACCTGCTTTTCGATTCCGAGGGAGCGGATTTCAGACACTACCAGTTGAACAAAAGAATCTATCCGGGGATGACGAACGCCATCCCAGTCAGGGTTGCTTTTGATTTCGATATTCCAGCGGATATCCGGCCGAATTGCTTTGGCAGCAAGTACCACGTCACGCAATACCGGTTTGTATGTTTGGAGTTTGGCCTGTTCCGGAAAACGGGAATTCCCCATGCTGCCGCAATCATATGCCTGAATTTCTGATGCTGTAAGTGTATAGAGCAGCGTGGATTCCAATGTTTTTGAAGACACCTCTGCACCATTGGCTTTTTGGCAGATAACTGGATTAAACCATGGTTCATGGCTAACGATCAATTGATGGTCTTTGGATACAGCAAGATCCAGTTCAAGCGTTGTAACCGGCTTAAACTCCAGCGCCTTTAAAAATGCCGGGAGAGAATTTTCCGGCAAAAGTCCCCGGCATCCACGATGCCCCTGCCAGTCAAAACCTTTCGGCACTTTCACAGGCCGGGTTTCCAGGGCTT
>DLXL01000099.1:3791-3992 GCA_003448025.1 Saprospirales bacterium
CACAGGCCGGGTTTCCAGGGCTTTGCAAGCCCAAAATGAAAAAACAGACCACATAAGGAAGGCAAGATATATCAACGCGCGGGAAATCCCCCTATTTGCCGGCCGGTACATTGGTTTCATATGTCAACTACTGTTTTACCTTTGGGCGAAATTGAACCAAAGCCCTGGGATAACCATTGTTTTGGATATTATTTTTTCAAA
>DLXL01000243.1:0-8399 GCA_003448025.1 Saprospirales bacterium
CAGGGCTCCCTTTTTCTGGATGAAATTGGTGAATTACCCTTGCATTTACAGGCAGAACTTCTACGCGTAGTACAGGAAGGGACATATAAAAGAATAGGCAGCAACCACTGGAAACAAACGCAATTCAGGTTGATAAGTGCAACCAATCGTGATTTGTTACAATGCCTTCAAAATCATACTTTTAGACCCGATCTTTATTATCGTATATCCACCTGGGTTTGCCAGATACCATCGCTCAAGGAGCGATTGGAGGATATTCCGTTGCTGGCTGATTTATTTGTCCGGCAATTGTTCCCGGATACGCGTCACAGACCATACATCGATCCTTGGCTAATGAGCTATTTGTGTGCGCGAAATTACCCGGGGAATGTTCGGGAACTCAAGCAAATAATAACCAGGTTGGCAGGAAGGTATACTGGAAGTGGTATGCTGACCCTGGCAGATTTGCCTCCATGCGACCGTTTATTATTGACTGATCACCAAAGTATAATGAATCACCCTCAATTGTCGCACTGGATACGAAATGCCATTCAGGAGGGGCAAGGTCTGAAAAACTTAATAGCCATGTATTCAGACCTTGCCAAATCCATTGCGCTGGATGAATCAGGGGGTAATATTCAAGCGGCAGCTGAACTATTACAGGTTTCGGATCGCACTATGCAGCTGTTTTGCTCCGGCAAATTGCAAGGTGCGCGCGCCTGATGGACCCGATTTGCGTTTTTGAGTGAGCCTAAGGAAGTTGTCGCTCAAAATCAATTGTTTATCTCTGGCTGAAATGTCCAGAGATAATACCTTTTGTAGTTCAACAGCGGGATGTAACCAAGGACCATCAGTGCCAAAAAGTATTTTTCCGGCGCCTGCTCGTTTTACAGCCATCTCCAATAAATCAAATCTGCGCACGCCGGA
Source organism: Saprospirales bacterium (assembly GCA_003448025.1). Taxonomy (GTDB): domain Bacteria; phylum Bacteroidota; class Bacteroidia; order Chitinophagales; family Saprospiraceae; genus M3007. The sequence goes on from DLXL01000243.1 coordinate 907, forward strand.
TGTATCCGTGAATACATTTGGATGTCTTTCCAGCATGGGTATAAAACTCAATTGTGCTTGCCAGTCGTCGGCAAAACTGCTGAGGTGAGGGATGATGAAATTCACCTTGGGATATTCGGTTGCTAATAGTTCCACTACCGATGTTTCGCCCATAACATCATACAGTACCGGAATTTGATAAGCCTGCGCCGCTTCACAAACTTCTCTGGTAATACGGGCATCGTGCCGGTGCGCCTTGATCCCACAAAAGCCATATTGTTCCACAGCAACCCTGATCATATCCATGACCTGACCTTTGTCGGCACTGCTGTGCACAAAAGCAAAACCAAAGAACCTTTCGGGGCGACTTTGGACTATCTGGGCAACCTGTTGGTTAGCATGCCTGTAGCTGTCTTTATGGAGGGCAGCAAACAGGTTGGTTTGATGAATGCCGGCGTTTGCAGACCATTGCAAAAATCGGCTGAGCGGCGCCGAGGTGTCCCAGGGGCCGCTCAACCCGTCGCCCTTGCCGGCATGGCAATGGCAGTCTATAATTCGCATGACTTACATTCCCATTTCGTAAAAAACCTCTCCCAGCATACTGGATTCCATTTCACGGGAGTAATTCAGGTCTGCATTGGCATTGAAATGCTGACCTCTTACTGCACCTATACCATGGAGTTGTCCTGGGGCACCAGAAACTGCCGCTCCGGCAAATTGTCCGTTTTGCCCGCTCCAGATGCTGTGTCCTCCAAAGTTTTGACCATTATAATTGGCGCCAGCATCAAAATAATTGCCGTTGATATTAGCATTGCCGTCCACATTAAAGCCTTGTCCGGTTTGCCCCTGACCGCTCAAATCTACCTGATTGCCCTGTTGGTCTTGGTAGTTGACGTTGGTATTCCAATTTCCATTATTGTTATTGAATTGACCGCCAAAATCCTGACCGTTTGCACCTTGGCCTTGGAGATTGACTCCCCAGTTGCGGCCCTGGCCCTGGCCACTAAGATTAATATCCCGACCTTGACCGTCGGTATAACTGAGATTGCCATCCCAGCCACCTTTGTCGCCCCGGTTAAACTGGAATTTTACATTTCGAGGCACCATTTGGCCAATTCGGCGAACAAAAGACTTTTCACAGCCAGGGCAAGGTTTACCCCCTACCAGGGCTTTGATGCGTTGAACCCGTTGAGCCAATTGTGGCATTCGGGTGAGTTGCCGGCCTAACCAGCAGCCGGCTTTTCGGAGGGCATTTTTACCCAAAAATGAAAACTCAAATTCGTTGCTGCCAATTTCCGGAGCATAAACAAGCCCATGAGAAACCTCTCCATTGAACTCGTCCATTTCCTTTACGGGTACCACGGTTTTGCCGGAAAGGGGAGCTCTTGCGGCGCCAACGGCTCCTACCACATTTCTGGGACTTCCAAACACTGCCCGGGTACCTGGTGCGAGTTGGATACGGATCACTACAACGTTGCGACGGCCGCCGCCGCCAAACTCTTGTTGGGGCAAATTGCTTTCCTGAATTTCATATATTTCTTGCAGGGTTTCTGTCATTTCCTGCCAGGTTTGTGCTTCTGATTGATATGCCATGATACATTTTTTTATGTGTGAAAAATAGGTTAAGCTGCTGTAGCTGCAAATGGAGCGGCCGGACGACGTTGAGGATTGGTTAATTGAATGCGACGTTCAATGAGGTGAGATGGCTGAAACGCCCGCTCTTCCAGAGTGCTTCTGCCTGCATCTGCTGAAAGATCAATCATCGTAACATTGCGGTAGGCATTGATATAAGTGGAGATCAATGTCCGGAATGCAATGGCCCAGTTGCCGGCATCATTGGCATCATACATGCTCATATTCCAGTCGCCGAAACGAATACTGAGCAAAATTTGCTCGCCAGTATTCGCCAGGTCATAATAGTGCATAGTGCCCATCGGATCCCAACCCTGAATGGTTTTAACAGTATCTAACGCGCCAATATGTGGTTCAACTGGCATCATTGGTCGACCGCCCAGGAATACCTGCATTTCGGGTTGGGAAAACAGGTATTGCATGGTGAGCATTTCATGCCGGGTGGTATAGGTCATGTTGAAATAGGCATTGTGATTGCCCTCTGCCAACAACAAATGCACATCCCGAAGCGCAATAAGGAGCGGAAAGGCATCCGCATTGCGTGTTTTGTCATCAAATTCCTTGTAAAAAAGTGATGCTTGATGCAACAGATTGTGGAACGAACTCAGGAATTGTGAGCGATTGTCGACGCCGATTTGCCTTGGTACTGCCCTGCCCTTCAGGGTTAGGTTGTAGGCATGCTGGTATTCAAAAGTACGTCGGTGCAGCGTGGTGCGATGTTGCTCGTCCTGGATAAATCCCCAGAGCAAGTCGCTGAGTGGCAATAGCGGACTGGTGTCAAAGCGCATCATTGGTTCCACCGCATGTAACCCGCGGATGTTTTGGTATCGCAAACCAACGGCGCCCATCGCCTGAACCAACATTGCCTGCTCGGTCCAATAACTCCAGATTAATTCAATAGCCATGAACCCATTTCGTTTACTGCGAACCAGCTCCACACAATCGGAATCCTTTTCATCATGATTACAACACAGCATTTCAGATAGGGTATCCTGAAGTGTTTGGTAATAAGGTAAGGGATTCAGTGAGTATCCGCCAGCCATATCCTTCAGGTGCAAAGCCTTTCGCATATAAGCGTCAATGGCATACTTAACCAAAGAGTACTGGTCTACATTCACAAATGGAAGCCGGATTTTATTGGCATCTTTTTGAAACCCAGCGGGGAAATCTGCAGCACTTTGAGGCTTGCATAAAACAGTATCCACAAATTTTTTGAGTTCGCTGAAGTTGATACGGCTCTTTTTGATGGCATCCCATAGCCCCTCGGATGGTTTGTAATCAAAGGAAGTTTGCTTCAATTCAACGGAAATCGGCAAATTGACATCTACGGGATCGGGAACCTCAAGGTTGAACTTGGGGCTAAAGGTAAATTTGACGCCACTCGCTGCAATTTGTAGCTCAACAGCATAGGTTCCGGCCGTCAAATGGGTTAATGCATCAAAGGTGATCTCCTGAAGTCTTTCGTCAATATTGGTAATATTCTGCTCCTTGATTTGAAGAGAGTTTCCCGATGCTTCAAACACTTCCGCCCGGATAGTATCTCCTGCCTTGATTTTGGGTGCGGCTACGCCTGGAGCCGGAGGAAATTGTTTAGCCAGCAATGCCTCCACCTCGTTGAGATTGATAATGAGGGTAAACTTGCTGGATTTCCAGTCGTACAAATACAAATGCACCAGTGCATTTTTTTTCTTTGCCATAGGTGATAATTTTTTCCCGAAGTCTTAAGACCTCGATTGGTTTAGTTAATAATTCATTTCAATGCGCAGTCCTGGCTTCTTTCAGCCCGTCTACGGGCCCAAAGCGTGAGGAGATGACTTAACTTCTTGCTTTCTGCTTCGTTAGACAAACGCCCGTCGGCACGAGCCTGCCCAATCACGGCAAAGGCAAGTGACGGACTTAGTCGTTCCAAATTCACATCTGAGATAAAATGCTTTCTGAGCACAAAAGGCTGCCGATGTTTAGCCGGAAGCACTTCTGTAAGCTGCCGCCCCTTGGTTTGAATATTGCGATGGTGTAAAACCATTGCAACAAATGCCGGTAAGCATGCCTGAATTTGAGTACTAGCTTCCTGAGCAGCCTTGTCGTTAGGATCTGGGGGGTAAAGTTGTAACCAAAGACCTCGCAACGCTGCCCATTGCGGGTCGGGAAACAACCTTTCCCCAAAAGCTATACTAATCATGACTCGTATCCATGGGAAAGGATGTGGATCCTCCGCTTTCGTTCGAAACATGAAGTATTTGGGTAAGCCAACTACCCCAATTAATCCAAGGGTTGCACCGATACCCAGGTGGGACATCGCCCAAAAATCTGCCAGGATTTCTGAGAGCCATCGCTGGAGCATGGCCCATCCTTTTTGCTGGGTTGCCGGGACCTTTTTTTCATTCATTTCCTGGCGTATGGAAGGCAGTAGTCCTAATAACGCAACTCCCTGATGGCCTACTTCATGAATGATTGATGCTGCGATACCATTACCCACCAGGCGTTCACGAGGTACCTGAATAATGGCAACAGGATTGTTGTCGCCACCCGGCAGCCGGGTTCTGGCCTTTCGAATGGCAGCTCCGTGCCCCCTTTCCAGAAAACACATGACAGCAGGAGATTGATAAAGTCCCGGGAACATTGGGCGCAAAGCATCCACAGCAAGTTCATCCAGTCCGGCAATCCAAACGCCCACTTTGTGCTCGGCACGCTGGCTGATCACATCTGCAAAAATGTCGAATTGATCCAGCAAGCTATTGAAGCGAAGTTTTAGCCGGGCAAAACGAGATTGTAAAGTGGAAGCTTGGGTTTGTTCCGGTGTTAGCTTGTCAACCAAAGCCAGGAATTGTCCGATTTCCTTTTCAAGCTGGCTCCTCCGATTTCCCCAATGCTGTGTAATTGCCTGCAAGGCAGCCTGGGAAATGCCGGCCGCTGCAACCATAGGCATAGTGATGGAAAATGGATCCGTCTGACGGAGCCTTTCCAGCAATCCATATGCCTCATGCGTGAAATGCTGCTTGATTTGCCTGGGAGAGTGATTCATAGTACCTGCAGGAAAATGATGCATCAGAATTCCTGCATGCCTGTGCCAGAGGTTTCCCAGGTTTCGTAATCGCGATGATCATATACCCTGGTGTCGCGATTGGCCCGGTAAGCGCCAGGCATGGGAACCAACAAGCCAGGTGCAAACACTTTAGCGGCTTTAATCACCCCATTCCGAACGGCCATTTTGGGTTGTACGCGGGTTTTGGGGTCGTTTTTGACGCTTTTTGCCGCAGCTCCGGCAAATCGAACAAATGCTTTGCTCAGTTCAAATTCCTGGTCTTCAGCACTCAGACCTTCCAGTTCGAGGCCGAAAGCCCGTGAAGCGAACCGACCAATGCCACCCCCGATCTTGGCGCCAATTGGGCCGCCAAACATGCCGCCTACTACCTTCCCCGCAATAGGCAGAGCGTGTTTCGCCACTCGTTTGAGTACGCCGCCCAAAGCACGCCCGGCATTAGACTGCATAAAATTTCGAACGCCAGGCACTGCCCTTTTGATCAGTTTGCCCAGAAATTGGTCAAGTTCCTCTTCCGATTGAACTTCCAGCAACTCCGTTGCCAACTCCAACTCCATCATTTCATTAAATGGACTGGTTTCGTCAACTTCAAAAGTTGACTCATAGGCAAATTCGTTGCCCCAAGGGTTTTCGTACTCCTGAAGGGTAGAGCCTTCATGCATTTCATTTGAGTGTTCATGCATTTGCTCATAATCCGTTTCGTACGCCTCACGTACGGTTCTTCCGATGTCGTGCATATTTTTTTGCTTTTGGTGAAAAAAAAGGTTTGGATTGACCTTTCGGGTCATGCCAATCTTGTCCAAAAGCGATGCCGATATCAATAAGCTGGATTTTATGACGATTTTCCGAAATTGATTTCGGAAAACGCAGGGGTTAATGATAAATGCCGAAAGTCATTTCGTCGGGAAAGTAGATTCCAGCGCACCCTTAATTTTTATTTATAATTTTCTACCTTTGCGTAAAATCATATTCTGAAAATGCGATTCCATTTTCCATTATTTACAATATAATAAGGCTAAGGCCTTGTTTTACAAAAAAATATCCTTCTGATGTCAGAATATCCTGCTTGCCCAAAATGCAAATGCGAATACACATACCTGAACGACAGTATCATGGTGTGTACCGAATGTTTCCACGAATGGAATCCTGAAGAACTCGCCGCCGCGGCCTCCGATGATGTACTTGTAGTGCTGGATTCCAATGGAAATCCTTTGCAAAATGGCGACAGTGTAATCGTGCTCAAAGACCTGCCTGTAAAAGGTATGCCCAGGCCCGTTAAGGCCGGTACCAAGGTGAAAAACATCCGCCTCACAGACGGGGATCACAACATCGACTGCAAAATTGAAGGCTTCGGCTCTATGGGGTTGAAGTCGGAATTTGTGCGGAAAGCGTAGAGACTATTCCTGCATGACACCGGCAATCAGGGTATAACAGGCGCCCCAGGCTTCCGCAGTTTCAGGGGTCCAATCGGTGCCCAGACCTCTTTCCAGGGTCCAAAGCAGCGCATCGCCCACCATGGCATAATGCTCCGGCCTGACGCCATATCCCAGGTGCCGCTTCCCCATTTCCCTGATTTCAGCCACTAGTTGCTCGGGATGGTCCAGGCGTGCCACCATGTACGACAGCATATCGATGAGCTTTTGGTGTTGTTCCTCCATTTTTTTGGGAAACAGGCTGCGGAGTTTGGGATACAGAAAGAACAGCCGACTGTAAAATACATCCCCCACAATGGCAGGGTCAACTGCCTTGAGCAGTCGCCAGGAATGATGTACCAATTGTATTTGCTGTTTTGTCATCGGTCCTGTGTATTGGGTAACTCGCCAGCCGGATACCCTGCCTTTGGGCTGCCATTGGGAAAAAACCACCGGTACGCATTGCAGGTATTTTTATTCCGAGGGTAGCAAGATCCAGACTTTCCGACAATTTATGCAGGAAAAAATCATTCTCCTCTCCTGTACCTACGGATACCCGGAAGGTATTGTGAAGCAGGGGGAACGGCGAAGTATTCAGCACTTTAATCCCGGCTGCTTCCAGATCCGCCATCAGCTTTTGAAAGGATGTATCCTGATGTACGCGGATCAGCAGAAAATTGCCGGCTGATTTGAACACCTTCAGGGTGTTTTTATCGAATCGCGCGTGTAACATCCGGTACATCCTTTCTCGCTCTGCAATCATGGCTTTCACTCGATTTTTGGCGCATTCCTGAAATTCGGGGCTAAACAGGATGGTGCGTGCAAATACTTGTGTAAAATGGTTGATGGAGAATTGGAGCATCAGTTTCCGGAGCAGGGAAATGGTTTGCGGGGAGGCGCATCCGTATCCAAGGCGCAGTCCGGCCACCGGAAAAGCCTTGGAAAAGGAACGGAGTACGATCAAATTGGGGTATTGGTTTACCAGCGTCGTGTAGTCGTATTCGCAGAATTCGGCATAAACGGCATCTACGATGATATACGATTCCGGATTGGCTGAAAGGATTTCCACCAGTTTTTTGGGGTTAAAGGTGTTTCCAACCGGGTTGTTCGGTGTGGTGATGATCAGTACATCACCGGCGCCCAGTTCGGGCATGTTCTCATAGTCGTACTCCAGTTCGGAGTTCAGCATCCAGGGCTCATACCGGATGTTGAAGGTTTTACAGTGGTAGTCAAACAGGGTGTAGGTCGGCTGGGCAATTACGATGCGTTTTTGGTTGAGCGCAAAGTAGTTCAACAGGGTAGTGATCAGGGTTGCCGAGCCAGGGCTGAGGACGATGTTTTCAGGAGCCAGGTTACAGTAATTAGCCACGAGAGATTCAATATCCTGACTGTCTGCGGAAGGATAACGGTTCCAGTTGGCAGCCATCAGG
>DLXL01000243.1:8570-13605 GCA_003448025.1 Saprospirales bacterium
ATGCCATCAGGGCATTGAGTGCTTTATTTTTCAGGAGAAAATCTACATCGGCCGATTGTTCGTTCTTATCCAGCAACAAGTGTGCTTTGGCGCAGGAGTGCGACACGCGAACCGGTGCGTTATGCAGGAATTCATTGAAAAAAAGGTGGGTCATGGCTGGTGTTTTTTATACCGAAGAGGCGGAGTTTTAGCGGTAATAATTAGATTATTTTCTTCAGGTTTTCAGGCAGCTCAATTAGCGTAAATGATGGCCAGCACCGTTTCTTCTACGTGCGTAAAGCCGATGAACCCTTCTTTATGGTACTGGATCTCCACTCCGCATCCTGCAGAAACCGGCCCGGAGAGCGCTTCGCTCTGAATATTGAAACGGCTTAGTTTCAGGCGGTTGATCCAGTGTGTGGCCGGTTCATGTTTTTCGAAGCGATCCTGCTCTTCTTTGCCGATCACATCTTCGATTTCGCGTCCGAAAAACAGTTTCAGCGCGTTTTTGTCGTCGTTGCTCACGTTTTCGATCCGGTCAATTACCTGAAAAATGTTGCTGAAATGGTGGTAGCTGCTCACGAAGCGCTTAAAGAAGTCGGGCTCGTAATGGTTCACATTGGGTTCTATGAGGAAAAAGGCGCCGGGGTTGAGGGCTTTTACCTGGGCAATGGTGGCCTGGCGCTGCGCATCCGTTTGAATATGGTGCAGGGCCAGGGAGGCATTGACGATGATCTTTCCCCCAAGGCCGGGGATTGAGGTCAGGTCGATGTTTTCCACGGAGTTTTGGATGCCGGTAAAGGTGATTTCGAAAGGTGCCTGGCCGTTTTGCGCCAGGATGTTCTTGCCGGCTTTTTCGAGGGCGTCGCCGAAAGGCTCGATGCCAACCACGTGGAGTTTTTTCAGGTTATCCAGGCTTTTACAGCGCTCGATGATATTCAGTACCTGCGTCCCTAGTCCGATACCTATGTCCATCAGGGTAACTTCCGCTTCCCCCTGCATTTCGGCTACAATGGCGTTATTGGTAATCTGCTGACTGTATTTGACGAAGGGAAATTTTTCGATCAGGATATTGAACAGCTGGATCTGGGAGATGTCGTACTTGCCCAGGTAGATGTTCTCTCCGATGCGCTCGGAGTGGATCTTTTGGTTCAACGCTTTGAGGTAAAGTGTTGCCAGCAGCTTTTCAGAGTTGGTATCCATTCCTTCCCGGCAGTGGGCGAAGAACTGTTCAATGTCCTGCCTGGTTGCAGCATCAAATTGTGTTGCCGACATAATCCGGCATAGTTTGGAAAAAACGTCTGATTGTGCGGCAGTAGTCATAAGAATAAAAAGAGAGTGGTGTGAGCAGATGTTGTTTGCTTTTGATGATACAAAGGTGGAGGGCAAACAAGATGGCGCAAAATATTAACCGTGGAGGGCTACCGGATTTTCATTGAACCGTGGGAAAACCGGAATGAAGCGTTTGGGAGGGTGGTAATAGGAACCACCTGGTTCAGACGCTTCCCAAATTACCATCACAGCTGTTATTGACCAATGTCATTGTAAAAAAAGATGACCTTCAGCTAAATTGCATTGCGGTTTTCTAAGTGCTTTTGTTCTTAACCAAAATAAAATTTCAGTCATGAAAGCGTTATGCATAACTGTTTTGGTCGCCATGTTGATTGGAGGTACGGCTATTGACGTGTTTGGCCAGTTGGGCGGGTTGGATCCTACCTTTGCCGGTGGCGGCATTTTCCCCTTTAAGACGATAGAAGCCACGGGTTTGGCCAACGGGGTTGCCATTCAGGCTGACGGAAAGATCGTTTTTTCCTCCAGCGCAACCAGTGCCATATTGGGCTGGGAGCCGGGATATCGGATGGTAGTAGCCCGCCTTACGGAGGGCGGACTGCTTGATAATACCTTTGGCGGCGGCTATGGGTATGTGGCTCCAATGATAGTGGGGACGGCCAGCATTTACGAGCCGGTAGTGGCCATACAGCCGGATCAAAAAATCCTGTGCGGCGGCTGGACAGTGCCCTTGGGCGGTGAAAAGGGCGATTTCATACTCACCCGGCTTCACCCGGACGGCACACAGGATTCAAGTTTCCTTTCGGTGCCGGTTGATATTGCCTCACATGATATTACCGAAAGCATCGCCCTCCTGCCCGATGGCTCCATCATTCAGGTAGGGTTCAGTTATCAACAATTTCCGGATCTTTCTTCCTCCTCGGTAACGGCGGTGAAGTACCTTCCCAACGGTGCGTTGGATCCAAGCTTTAGCCTAGATGGAAAAGCAACCTATTACTTCCCATCTCTTCCCAACTGGGTAGGCCATGCCGTGGCGGTCCAACCCGACGGGAAAATGGTCATTGCCGGCTATGGCTACAATGCAGCCGATACCACTTATAAGCTCCTTGCCATGCGCATTCTGGCTAACGGAGCCCTGGATCCTTCTTTTTCGGCGCCCGACGGTTGGTATTTGCTTGACGGTTTTACCGGTTATACCAATCCGTCTGCATTTTCCGTAGCCATACAGGGCGACGGGAAAATTATTTTAGCCGGGGTAGCATTGAAAGTTCCGTCTACCACTGATTACGATGCTTTGGTAGTGCGGTTATTGCCCGACGGCAGTCCGGATTTCGTATTTGGCCCCCCCACTCTTTATGGGATGGCTCCCTATGACTTTGGAGGTATTGAGGCTATCAGGGGTATCGCAATTGATGAAAACGGCCACTATATCCTGGCCGGGCGATCAATCACGGCTTCATCCTCTTCCCGTAACGCTTTGGTAGCCTGCGTCGACAACATATATGGTGACGTGGTTTCCGGATTTGGTGTTTCGGGTCCGGGTTATACGCTGGTGAATGGCTACAACAACTTGTTCCACGCGGTGGCTATTGACCATGATAACCGGATCGTAGTAGCAGGTGATGAGGTTAACGCCGCTGGCAACGTTATCAAGGTTGCCCGTTTTTCCAATTTTGTTGATGTTTTCACGCCTGACCCGGCGGCAATCCCCCTGAGTGTATTTCCCAATCCGTTGGAGGCTGTTTTGCACCTCCAATATATGGCTCCCGATGCGGGTGATGTTCGTTATCAGGTTTTCGATGTTACCGGTACATTGGTTTGGGAACGCGTGGAAAAGGATCAGGCTGCCGGCCTCAGACAAGTAGAATTGCATTTAAACAGCCAGGTGCCACCCGGACTGTATTGGTTGCAGGTGCAAATGGGTCAAACTTCCGGTATTACCAAAATTATCAAACAATAGTCCTTTCAGCCATGAAACGAATTAAAAGCATTGTTGTCTTCCTGATGGCATTTTGGGGAGCAGCAAATATCGGACACACACAACCTGGTGCAGTGGACTGGATTTACGACTTTTATTCCGGCGCAGGCTTTAGCGGCCTGGCAAATGGTATCGCTGTTCAGGGAACGGAGAATGCTATTTTCTCCTCCAGTACACAAAGTTCCACCTGGCCCTGGGGTCCGGGATTCCGGATGACGATGGGCAAGCTGACCACTTATGGCAACCTGGATCCCGGATTTGCTGGCGGCTCAGGCTACATGGTACCGCCTTTATGGGGGCCCAACAATGTTTATGAGCCCGTGGTAGCCGTCCAACCCGATCAAAAAATTGTATGCGGCGCCTGGGCCGTCCTGGGTGGGCTGGGTGATTTCGTCATGGTACGCATCGCTCCTGATGGAGGTCCCGATCCGGGTTGGATCCCGATCCCTGTGGATGTTCAGCTCTATGATGTAGCGGAGGGGCTTGCTGTTTTGCCAGATGGAACCATTATACAAGTAGGCTTTAGTTATACACAATGGCCCTGGACGGGACTTACACTCATTTCCGCCGTCAAGCGTTTAAAGGACGGTCAATTGGACCTCAGCTTTAATGGTACAGGTATCATGAAATACACTTTCCCGGGTCATTCTAGATGGATTGGCAATGCTGTAGTGGCGCAACCGGACGGGAAAATGGTGATTGCGGGGTATAACTCTGATTCGACGGATACCTATTTTTCTATGCTGGTGATGCGGATTCTGCCCAACGGCGAATTGGACCCCACGTTCAACCCGCCGTTGGGATACAAGTTGATCCCCAGTTTTCCGGGTTACAACAATCTGGCAGCCTATGCGATGGCGCTTGAAAAAGACGGCCGAATCGTATTGGCCGGGCAAGCGAATAAAATCGGTTTCGATAATGAGGGCGTGGTGGTGCGCCTGATGCCCGATGGAAGCAACGATCCTACTTTCGGTACAGGTGGAATTGCACCGTTCACCTGCGGTTCCAAAGAAACCGTCAAGGGGTTGGTCATCGACAAGGCAGGACATTACATTCTGGCAGGCCGGTCGAGTGACGATTGGATGGTGGCTTGTATGGATAAATCGGGCGTTTTGGTGCCGGGCTTTGGAACAGGGGGTTGCGTTTCCATGGTAGGGAATCAGTTGCATGCCGTCACCGTTGATAGTCTGAATCGTATTTTGGCCTCAGGGGATGAATCTTCCACGGAAATAAAAGTTGTTCGGTTGAAAAACTTTCCTCCCGTGAACACCTATTCTCCCTATCTGACGACCATTCCTTTACGTCTATATCCCAACCCCGTTGATGAATCGGTGACGGTGGAATACACCGCTGCTCTTGCCGGCAAAGCTATTTTCCGTCTCGTAGACGCAATGGGCAGGCAGGTACTTGAATATACGGACAGCGACCAGATTGCCGGACCCCGACAAACCGAGCTGCTGTTGGGCAAATACCTGCCACCGGGCGTTTACGGGCTTACCGTTCAAACCGGACAGGAAATCGGCTTTGCCCGATTGGTCAAAATGTAGGGCAGATCCCACCCTGCCGGACGATTTATTTTCAGATCTGTAAGATTTTGGAAACCTACGGTATGTACACAAGTTATACGTGGATGTTAAGGCAATCTGGAAACACATCTAGCATCTTGTAACCACTCGTTTCAACGAGTGGATAGGAATACCTCACCCATCACATCCAGCATCTTTACAAAACATCAGCATCAAAAATCCCAGTGAAGGATATTAATCAAGATATTATTTCCAGTATGGC
>DLXL01000597.1:0-1979 GCA_003448025.1 Saprospirales bacterium
GGATTCGACTTCATGTACGGAGATCCGAATACCGCCCTGCGCGATCCGTTTTCGGCGGTTTTGACGGATGAAACAGCGCGGCGCATTTTTGGCACAGAAAACGCCATGGGACGGCAGTTGAAGGCTGGTGAAGATGCCCTGTTTACGGTTACCGGCATTATCCGCCGGTTGCCCCGCCAATCTCACCTGCAACTGGATATGATGTTGCCATTCCGCAATATCCCGGATGTGGAGCCGGTTTCGGCCAGGCCCGTGGTGCAAAATGTACTGGTTAACAACTGGCTGGCGTCCTACACCCATACGTACGTGTTGCTGAAACCAAACACTACAGCGGAGGCTGCTAATGCGTTGTTCCCGGCTTTTATCCAGAAACATGGCCACGCGCAATTCCGCGACAAGCAGTTTTTCAGCCTGTTTCCTGTAACACGGATACACCAGCACAGCCCGGCCACTGATGAGGTAGTAGCTACTGCCAACCCCACTTTCCTGCGTGTGTTTGGCATAGTAGGTTTTCTCATTCTGCTGATTGCCGGCATCAATTTCGTGAACCTGTCTACCGCGGTTTACCTGGATCGGAGCAAGGAGGTGGCTGTGCGCAAATCATTGGGAGCCAGCAGAGCCTCGCTGGTAAGCCAATTCCTTACCGAAACCTTGCTGGTGAGCGGTATGGCTTTTCTCATGGCTATGTTGCTGTTGTATGCGCTTATTCCGCTGTTCAATGCCCAGAATGCCAAGTATATTACCTATGATTTTATTCGCGACTGGCCCCTGACCCTGATGTTCACCGGTATTTTCCTGCTTACCGGATTGGTGGCGGGTATTTATCCGGCCTTGTTTGCCAGTCGCTTCAAAACGGTGGAAGCATTTCAGCGCAACAGCACGGCTACCATTGGCGGGGCCGGACAATGGCTGCGCAAATCACTGATTACCACACAGTTTGCCGTGAGTATTGCCCTGTTGTGCAGTACCCTCATCATGCAATCGCAGCTCAAATACTGGCTGCAAATGCCCCTGGGTTTTGATTCAGACGGGATTATCACGGTGCCCTTGTCGAGCGCCAACATCAACTCCGCTTTTTCACCTGGCGATTCCACGTTGCGCAGGCGTATGAATGCCTTTGATGAGCTGTTAATGCAAAATCCGGGCGTAGCAGAGGTCACGCTTTCATCGAGTTTGCCGGGCTTCACCGCGCCGCTTTTCCCGGTGGCTACCGACAAGATAAAGCTGGAAGACAATGTGTTTGTGGGCAGTATTTCGGTGGATTACGATTTTGCTGAAACCTTCAAACTCAAGGTGATTGCCGGTCGGGAGTTCGATAAATCTTATGGCACCGACCACCAGGGCGCCTGGGTGATCAACGAAATGGCGGTTCGTTCGCTTGGTTTCGACAATGCCGAGGCGGCTATTGGTCAGAATATTTCCCGCGGCGGCGCTCCTCCGGGCAAAGTGATCGGAGTGGTGAATAATTTCAACACGGCGGGCTTACAAACGGCTATGATTCCGGTGATTATGAACGTGGCTCCGGGTTCATTTACAGCCTTCAGTATTCGCTTGAAAACCAAGGATACGGAAGCGGTTACCGGTCAGATTGAAAAAGTGTGGCGGCAGTTTTTCCCGGGCAAGGCTTTTGAATACACTTATCTCAACGAGAGCCTGCGTGAAACCTACGAGCAGGAGTCCAGACTCATGCAGCTGATCGGCGATTTTGCGGCGGTGGCCATTGTACTGGCTTGCTTTGGTTTGTTTGGACTGGTGGATTTCACCGTGCGTCAGCGCCGGAAAGAAATAGGTATCCGCAAGGTACTGGGCGCCACAGTGGCCGGTATTACGGGTTTATTGGCCAGGGATTTCCTGAAATTGGTGGCGGTGGCATTCGTCATTGCTACTCCGGTAGCCTATTACCTGATGGATCAATGGCTCACCGATTTTGCCTACCGGGTGCACCTCCAGTGGTGGATTTTTGTAGCGGCGGGTACTGT
>DLXL01000597.1:2121-2896 GCA_003448025.1 Saprospirales bacterium
CGGATTTTTGTAGCGGCGGGTTTGGCGGCTATTGTGGTGGCATTTTTGACGGTGAGTGTGCAGAGTATACGGGCGGCGCTGGTGAATCCGGTGGAGAGTTTGAAGAATGAGTGATTTAACTTAGTTTTTTCTTTTTGCCAGTTTTCGGCAAGTTTTTTTCCACTTTTTTGATACTTTCTTCAATAGGTAGATTCTCAGGCATTTCACCACCTAGTTCTTGGATGGTTTGGCGTACTTTTTTACCTACTTCGAAGTGCGTTTGGTTGGCTTTGGGCTTACCTTTTATATTTTCACGACGGAGCTTTTCTTCGGTTTGAGTAGCTCTGAACAGATTTGCCGCCAGCTCTGTGCTGCCCATGTGGTCAAGTATGTGTTGGCTTTTTTTGAGACCTTTTCGGATGTGGATATCCTTGGCATTTAATCCACCGTACAAGCCCTGATAGCCAAAATTTTGAAAAATGGCATAATCTACAGCATCAATGACCCCAGCGTTTTTGGCTGCATCGGCTAATTGGATATTGTGTCGCCTCAGTTCGTTACGGAGAAAAAGTCGTTTTTCATCGTCGGAAGGCAAGTTATTGTAAGCTTCCATTTGGCGGATCTCCTGTAGCCGAGTCTGCACGGCGAAGTACGTTTGGCCAAGGGCCACAACTTCCTTCGAAGGGTCTGCATTTTGGACAATGAGATAGCAGGCGTAGCGGGAGAGCTTGATGTTCTCAATTTGCCTTTCTGCCTTTGAACCGATGGTGACCATTTCGAGGATATCCTCGAAATG
>DLXL01000100.1:0-2572 GCA_003448025.1 Saprospirales bacterium
GTAGAGCATCTGAATCAGTATCAGATGCCCTACCTGAACCAAAAGCCTATTTTTATCAAAATAGCCAATGATCCGCGAGTAACCCGTGTGGGGCGCTTTATCCGTAAATACAGTATAGATGAACTACCACAACTAATCAATGTATTACGCGGGGAAATGTCGCTCGTTGGGAACAGACCTTTACCAGTTTATGAGGCAGAAGCCCTCACACGTGATGAATGGATTGCCCGGTTTCTGGCTCCGGCTGGAATAACCGGACAATGGCAGGTAACTAAAAGAGGCAGGCCTGAAATGACCAATGAGGAACGAATTAAGATGGATGTCGACTATGCTAAAATGCCTTATGCTATTCGGGAGGACCTCAAAATAATCTGGAAAACCTTTGGTGCTTTTATCCAGAAGGAAGACGTATGAGCGTATCTGTTATTACCCTGAATTACAACGAAACACCAACAACCTGCGAAATGCTTGACAGCATTCGCCGACAGGGATATACGGATCTGGAAGTACTTGTAGTAGATAATGCCAGCAGGGAAAATCCGCAACGTTTGTTTCAGGAACATTACCCTGAGGTACATTTTATCAGGAGCATCGCTAATCTGGGCTTTGCGGGCGGGAATAACCTGGCGCTACCAGTAGCTACCGGTAAATATTTGTTTTTCCTAAACAATGATACCGAACTGGCGCCTGATTGCATTCAAAGGATGGTTGATTTTATGGAAAGTCATCCCGAAACCGGATTATTGAGTCCCTTGATCTGTTATTTCCCTGATCAGCAACTGCAGGACTCCTGTTCTCTTCCATTGATTCAGTATGCAGGGATGACTCCGGTAACCCCAATAACCGGACGCAATGAAATTATCGGCGCCCGCACGCGTGACCGTGGACAGTATGCCCACGCTCGTACCACGGCATACGCACATGGAGCGGCGATGATGATTCCTCGTAAAGTGTTGGATCAGGTGGGGGCTATGTGGGAAGGGTATTTTTTGTATTATGAGGAGCTGGATTGGGCAGAACGCATTCGTAAAGCCGGATATGAGGTCTGGGTAGAACCAAGGGCCAAAATATGGCATAAAGAAAGTTATACACTGGATAAAATGGGAACAACCAAGATCTTTTACATGGCCCGCAACCGGGTACTATTTATGCGAAGGCAACGGCCAGGGCTGGGTTTGTGGGGATTTTATGGGTACCTTAGCCTGATATTGGTGCCCATAAACACCACCCGAATGCTTTTGGCTGGCCAGTGGACGCAAATGAGGGCGTTCTGGAGAGGTGTTTGGTCTGGTCTTACCACAAAATTGAGTGGTATATGAACGGTTTGCTGGCAGGTATCTCCTTCTGGTTGTTGTTGCAATTGCTCTACCCTGTAGTAGCAGTACTGCTGGCGCAATGGCGAAAGCCGAAACCGGTTGTGCTGGATAAGGACACCCCTATTCAGTTCGCTTGCATCGTTACCGCGTACCAGAATTTGGCTATTGCCCGACCACTGGTTCAATCCCTGTTGCAACAAACCTGCCCCGATCTCCGGATTTATCTGGTGGCAGATGAATGTCCGGACCTTGATTTTAAAATTTCTGATGAAAGATTCCGTCTGCTTAAACCGGAGCAACCTTTGCGACTCAAGGTGAAAAGCATTCAGTATGCAATGGAAAGACTGGTAGCGCCACCAGACTATGTGGTCATTTTTGATGCCGATAATCTGGCGCACCCGGATTTTTTGCTTCACTTGAAGCCTTGGATCCAATTCGGTTTTAAATGTGTTCAGGGGCAACGTACTGCCAAAAATCTGGATACCACCTATGCTGCGCTGGATAGCCTGGGAGAACACTACAAAAATTATCTGGAACGGGAGGTGCCATTTCGGCTTGGAGCCTCTGCGGTGATTAGTGGCTCCGGAATGGCAACAGAAAAGGAACTCTATCAGGCTTATCTTCAAAGTCCTGAAATAACCCGTGGCCGTGAGCAATGGAAAAAGATGCTTCAGGAGGACAAGATCCTGCAAAATTTCCTGGTGCGCCGGGATGAGCGTATTGCGTATTGCCGGGAAGCGCTGGTGTATGATGAAAAAGTTGCCACAGGCAAAGATGTGGAAACACAGCGAAGCCGTTGGTTGTATTCCTACTTTCAAAACATCCCAAACGCCCTGGGATTAATAGGCAAAGGTCTGATCAATGGCAGCTTTAATCAGATTTACTTTGGGTGCATTACGCTTGTGTTGCCCATGTTCATTCAGGCAGGCCTGGCTACTTGCTGCATGATCCTTGCCCTGTGGATAGCCCCTGTCTGGGCATTTTTATTATGCATGGGTTTATGTGTATTTGCTTTAAATCTCTTGTGGGTATTGCACCTGGATGGCGCGCCCCAATCTGTAAAACGTGTGATCTGGAACACCCCATTGTTCATATTCCGACAAGTACTTGCCTTACTAAAAATGCGAAACCCCAACCGGAATTTTCATCACACAGTGCATCAAAAAGAAAAAACGATCGCTGAAGTACTCAGGGAAAAAGAGCGTAGAGAATGATTTTTTAAAGCCCAGAATAGCAGGATTAGAAAAAATTTTGTA
>DLXL01000100.1:2746-2950 GCA_003448025.1 Saprospirales bacterium
CAGGCGACCCAACCAAAAGGTTTGGTAATGCGTATTTAATACTAAAAAAAGTTTGCAAAAAATTTGATTTTGCCAATTTATTATCTTTACTTTGACCCAATTAAAAAAGGAGGTTCGCCATGACAACTAAACGTATTTCAATCGCTTTCATCCTCCTCACTCTTTCTGTGTGGTCCGTTCTCGCTCAGACAACGGCCTCCAAAA
>DLXL01000100.1:3100-3499 GCA_003448025.1 Saprospirales bacterium
GACAACGGCCTCCAAACCTTTCACCCGCGCGTTTAATACGGATGGAACGGATTTGCTTCGGCTGGAATTACCCGGCGAAGTAGATTTGAGGGTGTGGGACAGTCCCAGTGTTCGTTTTGAGATCAGTGTGAGTTTGCCCACCGGTAACGGGCCTATGCTCAATGAACTGGCCAATATCGGTCGATACAACCTGATGTCAAAAACTGATGCCAACGTACTCGTTATCAATGCGCCAAATATGCAGAAGCAACTGAAGGTAAAAGGCCAGGATCTGAAGGAAAATCTCATATTCGTGGTATATGTTCCCAAGAAAATGGAAGTTCAAATAACTCCGCCCATTGTTGCGCTTGCAGAAGTTAAAAAATAAAGCACACCCTAGTGGTGAACCAACTTAGTTCC
>DLXL01000148.1 GCA_003448025.1 Saprospirales bacterium
TCTATGTTTCCCCATTGAAAAACTCAATTTCGACTTCATAATCGAAAAGGCCATAGTGAAAATCTCCGATGAATTTTTTCACTTGCCAAGCCGAGCCCCCGTCGTACACTTGAAAATTGTGATGCTCAAATAATTTTTCTCCCGATTCGCTAAAATATTTCGCCGAAACTACTCTTGTAACATATTCCCCGAAGATCGGGAAAATGCCATTTTCATAGTGGACAGAATCGGGAGTGAAAACATTGGCTATGTAAATCCTGGCCTTGACTAAAGAATCTACTTTTATGTTTTGTTCATTGTACAGCTTGACTGTAATTTCTATTGAGTCCACCGTAGCTTCAGATCCACAACATCCCTCATAGATGGATTTGTTTTTATCCTTTCAGGACGCAAGAATAAACCAAAAGATACAAGCGGCGAGAAAGAGATTGAATCGCATTGTTTAGTATTTTAAGTGAATAGTTAAGGTGTTAGATGCTATAAAGATATTACAAACTACCTATCTTCCGCCATATTCCATCTATGCCATGCACGATATTAGCCTTCAACATGTTGATTTAAATGATATACGTATCCTGCAAAAAATAGGTCGCGAAACCTTTTACGAATCTTTTGCCGCAGTCAATACTCCGGAAAACATGCAGCATTACCTGGATGAAAGTTTTTCAGAAGCGGCACTCACTGAGGAACTGTCCAATCCGGAAATGGCTTATTTTTTTGCCCTGATAGACAAGGAGCCGGTTGGCTATTTGAAACTTAATTTTGGCGCAGCACAAACGGATATTCAGGATGATACCTCGGTTGAAATACAGCGGATCTATGTGCGGAAGGAATTTCAGGGACAAAAGATCGGGCAGTTTCTGTTTGAACATGCGGTGGCTATAGCCCGGCAGCGCGGAGCGGAATACATCTGGCTTGGCGTGTGGGATGGCAACCCGAATGCCATTCGGTTTTATGAACGAAACGGTTTTGTTACCTTCGGACAACATGAATTTATGCTGGGAGATGACCGGCAGCGGGATTGGCTGATGAGGCTGGATTTGTGATGAAATAGTTGATTTATAGAAACACAGTGCCATGCTCAAAAAACTCTTCCAGGGCCTCGTCCTTTTTCTGGTGCTTCTGATTCCGTTCAGAGACAAGGTATATCGCTGCCTGGTAACCTATGAAGCCATAGGACAAAGGCCCAATATTGCCATTACCAACCCGAAATTGGTAGATGCGATAGAACGAAGGTCGCAAAACAAACCCTCCAATGCCGAACAGTTAATGTCGGTAGCCATGGACATAACCTGCGATCACCTGCAGTTCAGCTTCGCTCAGGCGCCTTCCGACCCCAACACACTGGTAGAAACGCATCAGGCAAACTGCGTTGGATACTCCGCTATGTTTCAATCAGTGGTGCAATACATCATACGCAAATACGACCTGGAGCAACAATGGCAGTGCAAGCACCTGATCAGTAAACTTTATGTTTGCGGTGTGGATATTCACCCGTATTTCAACACACCGTTTTTCAGGGACCATGATTTTAACCTCATTAAAAATCTGGAAACCGGACAGACCTTGTATGCAGACCCCAGCACCGGAGATTACCTGTGGATTCCTGTAGTGGAAGGTCGTTCAAACTATTAGACTGTATGACATTTCAGGCAACAAATCTTGAATACTGGATTGAAGGAAAAGTGCAAACCGTTTTCTTCGGAAATGAGGCAGAGGCTCTGGCCCTGTTGGTGTCGAACTTACCGGATACCCTCAATCACTATTTGGAATGGAACGACCAGTCCAATGCACACATTAATGCGGTAAAAGCCGTTCAGCTTACCCGGAACGACATAACCCTCGAGTTGGTACCTGAGGCTGCCGCACAGTTCGGGCAGGCGTTTTTCCACGTCCGGTTTGATGCCGAAGAAGCGCTTTACAAAGAAGTTGCGGAAGTATTAACGGGTATTTTTGGCCAGAAAATCAAGCTCATGGGTGGCTCTGTTACCCACAAACAGGCTGCCGGAAAGGATTACAGCACTATAAAATACCTGAATCTGGAAGGTAAAAATCTTCGTATGCTGCCGGATTACGTGGCTGAAATGACGGCGCTCGAAACGGCTAAACTACGCGGGAATCCTGCGTTGGATATGCAGGAGGCCTGCAAAGTGCTGGCTATGTTGCCGGGGCTCAAAACCCTCGAATTCTCTACCCAAAAATCTATACCTGAAACACTGGGCGCATTATCCAGCCTGGAGTCTTTGCATATAGAAATAGATAATCCGGATGCTCCCTGTATGCTTCCGGATAGTATTTCCCGGCTACAAAATTTACGGTATTGTTTTATCCGAACAGATTACGAACTGGTTTTGCCGGAATCTTTTGCGTCGTTAACCGCACTGGAGAACTGTTATATCCGGGCCGGAAAATGGAACCTGCCAGGCCAGTTTTACCAATTAACGCAATTGACGCAGCTGGATTTCACACATAGTCAATTTACTACACTCCCCCCTGAAATGGCTAATATGCCAAAAGTGGATACCATCATTTTTGGCAGCCAGGAAAACCGTGATTATCAGCAAGTAATGTCGGTCATCGCACAGATGCCACTTGTCAGAACTATTGAAATCAACTTTCCCGCCATCCCTGCCGAAATTGCACTATGTAAACAAATAGATACGCTTATTATCTGGGCTGGAACGGATACTCCCCTGGAACTTCCGGATGCCTTATTCAGTATGGATCAACTGAAAACGCTGAATATCAGTCTTTCCAGAGTCACAGAACTATCCGAATCCATCGGTCAGCTCAAAGGATTGAAAGAATTGATCATCAAGGAATCTGTTATAGAAAATCTCCCGGATGCTATCGGAAATCTATCGGCGCTGGAGTTTTTGAATATCAGCGAAAACCAGGGGCTATCAACCTTGCCCGAAACGCTGGGCAATCTGAGCCAATTGAAAACCCTCTATTTGGCAGATAATCCATCGCTCAACGCGCTGCCCGACAGCATGAAAAATTTGTCGGCACTGGAATCTGTCAATATTCCTAACCATACAGAAATGCACAATATTCCGGCGCATTGGGATAAGTTATTCAGCTAAGCACATCCCCAACATGCTCTACATTACAGCGGCACAAAATCTTCCTCGAGCAGCCGCCTGATTTCCCCGGGAGAAATAGCATACACATGCCGGTGTTGAAACACCAACGTTTTACAGGAAAAACAAATATCTGCAGTGATTACCTGCTCCCCATTGGTTAAAACCAGCTGGAAATCATACCCACACCTGCCAACAGTATCTCCGGGCGTGAAACACCACTTTTCCACTATGCCAGGGAATTTGCCAGCATCCGCCAATTGATAATTCCGGGCTTTTTTACCCTGCCGCACATGCCTGACCATGATGCTGAAATTAGGCTCCGGCGCCTCCAGACTATCGAAAATCCTGACAGGCTGGGCGCTACCTGCAAGTAATGATTTGAGGAAGTTAAGCATGGTAAAGTCTGCTGGGAGGACGCGCGGGTTATCAAAATGTCACGGCTACGCCGTTTTGTCACAATAATCATATCATATCGCCTTTTGGGCTACTGGAATGTCACGGCTACGCCGTTTTGTCACAATAATCACATCATATCGCCCTTTGAGATATTGAAACATAAAAACCTGACCTTCACCCCTCTGCGTCTCTGCGGTAAAAAAACTCCTAATATCTCCATTAAACTCACCTCAACAACCTGACCTTCACCCCTCCGCGTCTCCGCGCCTCTGCGG
>DLXL01000534.1:0-1672 GCA_003448025.1 Saprospirales bacterium
AACCGACGTGCTTGTATTCAGCCGCGTCCATGTTGGAGCGGAGTTTATCGGCGGCGGCCCAGAGGGTTCGTTCGAGTTCGTGTTCAGCCATTCAATTTTTACAGATTATCAAATAATATGGCAAAAGTAATGTTTTAAACTCCAATTCAAAAAGGACGCAACACTAAAGAATTCAGTGTTTTCTTAAGTTCTTACCAGAATATTTCTATTTAGAGCCATTAGCCATCTGATTCCAATTTTGGCATTTTTCCAACTTGGTTTGAGATGGTGAACTGTCAAGTATTCTTTGACAGTTCCGTTTTTCAGTTATTGCATTTTTTGCAACAACTGCCAGCGGTAAAAGTCCCAACTGTTCGGCATTTCCGAACAGTTGCAAAAAATGCATCAGTTCCCTGCAATGGCAATTCACCTTCTTCAAATACATTTTAAAAATGCTGAAAGTTTACAACTCCGCACTTCAAGACTGGGATTTGTTATTACAATGATTCAGAGGGCCTTAGCCATTCATTATATGGGGCTAAAGCCCCTCCTGCATATTATAATCCCTGATCCCCGCCCTAAAGGACGGGGCAAGTTTAGCTATCCATGACAAATTGAAAATGCGCGATGTTTTGACTAAAAAATTTATTCTCTGGCAAAAACAAAACAACTTACTTCCCAATACAAAACTTCCCAAAAATATTCCCCAGCAAATCCTCTACCCCAATTTCTCCTGTAATCTCTCCGAGATATGTCAGCGAGCGCCGAATGTCCTGGGCCACAAAATCGCCGGTGACGTTGTGATCCAGCCCCTGCAGCACATCGGCCAGGGCCTGATCGGCGCGGAGCAGGGCATCGCGGTGGCGGGCATTGGCTACGATGGTGCTTTCCTGCCGGAGTTCGCCACCCACCACGATCTCATAAAGGCGGTCTTTGAGCAGGGCAATGTTCTGCTGGTTTTTGGCGGAAATGGGGATAAGAGCGCTTTCCTCCAGTGGTATTCCGGCCGGAATCTGCACCGTGGCTTTTTCATCCTCCGGCAATAAATAGGGATGTATGCCCGGCAGGGTAGGGTGGAGCACCCATTCCGTCTGAAAATGCGGATTGCGGTCCATTTTATTGCACACCACCAGCATTTTGAGCCCCTCTTGCCACAAGCCGGCCAGATCCTGCCAAAGTTCGGCCAGGGTCATACCGCCGGCCACATCCCATACGTACACCAACACAGCGGCCTCGCGCACTTTTTCCAGGGTGCGCTGTACGCCAATGGTTTCAATGGCATCCTGTGCCTCCCGGATGCCCGCCGTATCCACAATGCGGAACTGCACCCCGCGAATGTTGAGTACTTCTTCGATGGTATCGCGCGTGGTGCCTGGAATATCAGATACAATGGCCCGCTCCTCATTCAGCAGGGCATTCAACAGGGTGCTTTTTCCGGCGTTCGGTCTGCCGGCAATGACGGTGCTGACGCCCATCTTGAGGGCGTTGCCCAGTTCAAAGGATTGCAGAAGGGCCTGGATTACCCTTCGGATACGCTCTACCAGCAATTTCAGGTCCTGCCGGTCGGCAAATTCCACGTCTTCTTCGCCAAAATCCAGTTCCAGCTCAACCAGACTGGCAAAGTGGATCAACTCATCGCGCAAATGCTGAATTTCCTTTGTAAACCCGCCCCGCAATTGTTTGATGGCGATCT
>DLXL01000534.1:1801-3748 GCA_003448025.1 Saprospirales bacterium
CCGCAATTGTTTGATGGCGATCTCATGCGCCGCCGAGCTTTCGGAAGCAATCAGATCGGCCACCGCTTCGGCCTGGGTGAGGTCCATTTTACCGTGCAGAAAGGCCCGCAGGGTAAATTCGCCCGGCTCTGCCAGTCGAGCGCCGTGTTCCAGACACAACTGGATCACCTGCTGAAGGATGTATGGCGAGCCGTGGCAGGATATTTCGGCGGTGTCTTCCCCGGTGTAGGAATTGGGGCCCTTAAACAGGGTGATCAGTACTTCATCGAGCACCCGACCTTCAGGGGTTGCGATTTTTCCAAAGTGGGCGGTATGACTGGGCTGATTTTCCAGGCGTTTGCCCTTGAAGATTTTGTCGGCAATCAAAATGGCGTGCGAACCGCTCAGGCGGATCACGCCAATAGCGCCTACCCCCGCCGGGGTGGCCAGGGCAACGATGGTAGACGACAAATCTGGAAGGGCCATGGTAAACAGGTTGTGTTTTATGCCGGAAATGCTGGATATTTCCCCCGCAAAATTCGCACAATTCTATGGAACCGAACGAACCAGTTACTGATAATCGGCCGGAATGGCTCAAGGCACTCACCGAAAAAAGCTGGAACCTTGAACTGATCATCTCCGGTGCGGCCATTTTTTTAGCCAATTACCTGCCGGATGGGGTGGATAGCTTGCTGAAATACTACCTGCAGAACTGGGTTATGGATGAAGATTTTACCAAAATTACCCTGCCTTTGCTGGCCTTCAGTTTTATGAAGGTGGTCGCCTGGACGCTCATCATCACATTTGTAGTGCATTTTGTGATGCGGGCTTTCTGGGCTGGTGTGGTGGGCTTGCACGCGGTTTACCCGGATGGGATACGTTACGACAACCTGCCATGGGTAACAGACTTCACCCGCGAGCAATCACGCGAACGGTTCGGTACTTTGGCCGATTATATTCTTCAACTGGATCGCCTGGCTAATCAGGTGTTTTCGGTAGCATTTTTGATCGCACTGACCAGTTTGGGTATCGCACTGGCGTATCTGTTGGTATTTGCCCTGATCAATGTGATACCCGTTTATGCCGGCAAGGAAGCAGGCGGATGGATCAGTACCATGGTGCTGATTCTGTTTGTTGGCATGGCCATGACGCCGGTTTTAATGCAGTCATTAATGAAGTCGCCTAAGTGGTCGGCCAAGCCATGGGTGCAAAAAATGGCCAAATGGGCCATTCAAAACGCGGGATTCATCCTGATGCCGTTCATTTACCGGCCGCTCACTTACCTCAATCTCACGTTCAATTCCCAGATACCCAAAAAGCGCCTGGTAACCGCGCTGATTTTGGGGTTTACCCTATTTATGGGAGCGGTAGTGGTCACTTTTGCCACTACCATGCTGCATTTGGCGGGTAGAAACACGTTTCTCAACCGCCATTATTTTGCCCAGGGCCGTAATGAGTACACACTTACTGGAGGGGTGTACGACAATCTGCGCGACCCTTCCGATCGCTTGCCTCCGGTGAGTATTCCTGCTGAAATAGTGGAATCGCCCTTCCTGCGGGTATTCCTGGATTATCCCAAACTGCTCGATGGCGCCATTGCCAGGCATTGCCAAAGCCCATCCTGGCCGGATTCCTTATCCAAAAGTGTTCGCCGACTCAAAACAGACAGCACAAACCTGGCTTGCCTCGAGTCGATAATTAAACTGAAAGTCAATGATTCACTGATCGTGCACCCGGAATGGATGTTTCACGAGCACCCCATTGCCGGCTCTCCCGGTTTGGTGACCTATGTTCCATCCAAAATATTTAAACACGGGAAAAACAAGCTGCTTGTTCAGGTACCCTCCACCCAAAAACCGGATTCCCTCCGCGTGTATGGGGAACTGTTTTTCTGGTATGAGCCGGAGTAGGGCTTTTTTTTGTTTTATTGTTTTTGTTTTTTTTTTGTTTTTTTTGGTGTTTGTTTTT
>DLXL01000534.1:4017-4648 GCA_003448025.1 Saprospirales bacterium
ACCCAAACACTAAAACACTCACTTTAAATTCTCAATATACTTCTTCAAACCCTCTGCAATTTCGGCGGCATATTGTGCTTCTTTACCGCTGCCCATGATGGCTTGTTTGTCGGTAGGTCGCAAAGTGGGCAGTGCGCCCAGTGGTCCGTCCAATGGTACTGGTTTGAGCATGACCGGCATAACCAGAAATCCTTTCCGGGGGTTGTTGCGCTGGGCAATGTCTGCCATAAGGGATACGGCAGGATTTTGCGTTTCGTCGTAGAAATCGGCGGTTAGCAGAGGCAAAACCACCTGACATTCATTCAGGGTGTTTTGCAGCCAGGTATTTATATCGCCCTGTCCAACGGCATCTGATAAGCTGATAAACTGAGCCGGCAGACTGCGCAATTGTTTGATTAACAGATCGTATCCGTCTTTGTCGGTGGCTTCATTGTGCAGGACCAGGATTTTAGCCTTTGGCGCCTGATGAGCGGGAGAAGTAGTGGAACTTTCCAGTTTTTGATATTCTTTTACCAGGTTGTCCACAAAATTCTCTAAAGAGTCCTTTGGGAATTGCATGCCAAATTCTCCCTGAAAAAACACCTTGGTATCTGCCTCAGCCGGGCGCTCATCTTTGGTGGTGAATGAATAA
>DLXL01000063.1 GCA_003448025.1 Saprospirales bacterium
GTTATAGATGTAACTGATCTGGATCAGCTAACAGAGCTATGTCTGAAAAAAAGTCCTAAAGGCTTGATTATGAACGTCAAAAGCCCGACTGGCTGGGATGGCTGGGCCTTTGGCGCACAACTTCAAAACACCTTCTGCATCCCGGTTTTTTTCATCACGGGAGCCGCTGCCCCCCCTGTAAACAAGGCATTTTCCTTCCCGGTTTTGAATAAGCCATTTACACGTGTACAACTTAAAGATCACCTGGGACATTGGTTTGAAGTAAGAGGCCATTAGCTTCCCTGAAATTTTAAAGGGCCTTACTGGTAAAAACTTGTGCTTCCCTGATTCCATTACAACTTTCTTAGTATATCCTGCTTACCTTGCTGGCATCCCGTAAACCCTGACGCCTGGTGCGTTGGGCAGGTTATTTCATTGCACAAATTAATTTCCTCACATCATGAAAAGCGTTTTTTACTCCTTTATCAGCCTAAAGCATTTTCTTCTCCTATTTGCCTTGCTGGGAACAGCCTCTGTAGCTTTTGCACAGGCCAACAAAGCAACGCTCTCTGTACAGGGAGTATTAACCAAATCAGACGGCACAGCTGTAGATGATGGGAATGATTATAAACTCACCTTTCGTTTGTGGGATGATGCATCCAGCACAGACAATATACATAAGGTACACCAGGAGCTTATTGAGAACATTACCGTTGTAGGCGGGGTCTACAGTGTGGTACTGGGGCTTGATGATACACAGCCACTTAATGCTGCTTTTAACAAAACATATTGGCTTGGGGTAAGTGTAGGCACTTCCTCCATTGAGCTACTTCCACGTCCGCGTCTTACCCATGCACCATATGCATTGGGATTGGTTGGCCAGAACAATACTTTCCCGAGCACAGGACCGGTTATTGGTGATGCTTTTCGGGCAAGAGGCGGCGACCCCATCGGTGGCCAGGGACCAGACGGAAATGGGTTTTCATTTAAACCAGGTGGTGATGAAGGAGGGGGCATGTTCTCCAGAGGGGCAAATAACATTGAATTGTGGGCTGGCGGACAAGAAAGAATGCAATTAAACAACGCTCAGAATGAACTTTATGGTCAAACAGTCAACTTTGGCCCGTTTATCAGCAATGATTTAACGATAAATGGCAACCAGCAGATAAACGGCAGCTCTAACATTTCATTACACCAAACCGTACAGGGTTGGCATACTGTCAATGGGTTTTCAAAAATTAATGCTAATCAGGAAGTTACCGGATTTTCTACCATCGGGGCCAATCAGACTGTCAACGGCAGCTCCTTTACCAAAGGATTTAACAGGGCTGCGAGCTGGTTCGACAATTCTGGTTTTACCTTCAATTATACGCTGCAAGGTGGCATTGACGATACTGATTCGGGATTATTTGGAAAGCAGGACGGTATTGTGCAAATCAGATCTAACGGTTCAGTTGTAGCAGAATTCTCTCCTCCACAAGGATATACCAATCAATGTTGCAATACTCTTTCTGCTATTAAACTTTATGGCATTCAAAAAGGTCCGGACAATCCTGAAGTAGAATGGGATGAACAAACAGGACACTTGCAAGTCGACAACTCCAGTCGCCGCCTCAAACGCAACATTAATCCGCTTACCGACAACTACAGGCTAATCTTAAAGGCTCAACCGAAATTATACAATCGTATTGGCTATCCTGATGAGCGTGTAGAGCTTGGTTACATTGCTGAAGAGTTCGACAGTATAGGTCTGACCAGATTGGTACACTACAATGGAAGTGGCGAAATCACGGGGGTTAACTATAAAAAAGTTTCCATTTACCTTAATGAGGTAGTGAAAGATCATGAATTGGAAATTGAAAAAATGAAGGCAGAAATTGCTGCTCTACAAGCTGAAAACAACGGATTGAAAGCTCAAAACAGCAGTTTGCAAACTGCCAATGCTGATTTGAGCAAGCAACAAAACGCTTTTTCCGGTCAATTGGAAAATCTGTTAAGACGAATTCAGGCATTAGAGTCCTCGAGTACCGGGAAATAGGGCCATTGATCATTCCCGTTTGTCAAACCTTCCATTCACTCAACGACTCTTTTCATGAAACATATATTTTTTAGTCGGCTATTCGCCGTACTGATGTGTCTTTCCTTTGGCCTGGAAGGGATATGGGCCCAGCAACCCAGCCAGCCATGGGATCCCGGGTGTTTTTCGGCAGCCGTTCAGGACACTATGGTACGTTCCGCCTTCATTAATTACGGCAATGGAGTACGGATGAAAAACACCAGCCGTCGCATGAAACTCACCGTTGGACAATTGGTGGTGGGTTCTGCTTTGGGAGATGATTACAATATGGAGTTTGGCTATTGGTCAGGCTTTCTGGTGGCGCCTTTCCCTCCTTTTGTAACCGCCAGTCAGGGAGAATTGCTGGATCGCATCCAGATTTCCTGGGGGCCAAATCCACTTGGCCCTTTCGCTGTCGGAGGGTTCAAAATATACCGCGACGGGGTTTATCTCGCACAGGTAGACAAGAGTACCCGCAATTACAACGATTTTAATGTGATTGCAGGACGACCCTATCTATACGAAGTGAGAGGAATAAATGCCTATGGTGAAGGATCTCCTGGTAAAGCACTAGGGTTTCAGGTTCCAAACGGTGTAGTAACGGGATGGGTGCGTACCATAAATGATAGTCCGGTGCCGGATGCCCTCGTTACGCTCATGCCCATGCAGGGCTTTTCGGCTTACTTTGGCCCCCATGACGGAGCCTATGCCGAGCCGGATTCATCTACCAACGAAAATTTTCTGCCTACCACAGATACAGATTGGACCCTGTGCTACTGGATCAAAAACACAGAGGCTTTAAACAATCCGACGATGTTGGATATTACGCCCAATGGAGTGAATCAAGGATTGGTAGTCAAATCTCTGAACAGCGGTGGCGTGCAGATGTTGGCTGGAACGGCCAATCTCACCGGCAGTTTTGATGCAAATCCAAATGGATGGCACCACATTAGCCTCAGTTATAGCTCCGGCGCTTATCGGTTATATTTAGATGGTGTTCTTAAGGATCAAAAAAATGGCACTGCAATTCTGAATACTACTTCGCTGCGTGTAGGCAAACGCATTAGCGGCAGTACCCCCTGGGTTGGCAGACTGGATGAATTAAGAATTTACCACAAAAGTTTAAATGAGCTGGATCTGGCAGAGGTGATGGAGGGCACCGCTTCCACCCTTACACCGGGATTAAAATACTATTGGAAAATGGACGAGGAAAAAGGCTCCAAATCCTTTGACCTCTTGCAGCGCAATCGGTTCTTCTTTTGCGGCGCCATTTTCGATGCTGACCGGCCTCCGGTTCGCACCTCAGGCAAAACAAACGAGGATGGCTATTACAGAATTGAATCTGCCAACTATGGCACCGGCATTACTTTCCTGGCAAAGCCGGAAAAGTTCTTCTACAAGCACCGCGCCCTTAAATTCAACCGGCAGGAGATGGACTATGCCACGCTGCCAGATTTTCCCTTAACATCACAAACAACACTGGAAACCTGGATTAATAGCGCCGGCCCTGACGGTATCCAAACGGTATTATCCAAAAGATGGAACGGAAGCAACAGTTTTCAGCTTCAACTGCAGGCAAATGGTATAAATAACCATATTATCTTCAAGCTGAACAACCAGGTACATGATTTCGGGCCATTAGGGCTTGGGTATCACCACTTGGCTTTCACCATTGATAGCACAGGAGCCGGCACACAGGTAACAGGCTATAAGAATGGCACCCTGCTGGGAACCGTTATGATGCCGGCCTACACCGGAACCTGGGAAGAGCCTGCAGAACCCTGGGTACTGGGTGCGAGGAAATCAGGCACTGATTTCGTTGATTTTTATGGTGGGCTGATTGACGAGGTGGCAGTATATGGTAACATCCTAACTCCCGCGCTCATTTCAGCTCATGCCGCTGCCTCCAGAGATCCACAGGAAGCAGGGCTGCGTATATATTTTGCCATGGATGAGGGGACAGGATCCGTGCTTACCAACTCGGGGTCCTTACTGCTAACTCAACAGGGAACCACCTTCCAAACGGAATGGACGACTATGGCGCCTAACCAATCTACAACGCCTCATGAGTTTGCGCCTTCTACCCGACAGGTAACCTTAAATCCCAGTGTCACTTCAGTTGACCAGGTAGATTTTACAGATCGGTCTACCATTCCGGTTACAGGATTTGTGCGATACCAAAATACGGATTGTTTCGCCAAAAATGTTGAAATCCTGGTCAATAATGAATCGTTTGTTCCACGGATTTTTACCGACTCCACCGGCAAATTCATCATTGACCTGGAGCCTGGAGCTACCGTTACCCTGAAGCCGGTCTTTGAAGACCATGAATTTTTCCCGGCTACCTGGCAGGTAACCAACCTCACCAGCCCAATTGCGGGAATTGTATTTAATGACATTACCACCAGGAAAATCAGTGGTTTTGTAGCCGGAGGTGATTGTAAATTACCCATTATCAGTAATCCGGGAACGCCAAGTGGTACGGTGTGTATCGTAAAAGTTCGCTCGATTGATGATTGCTTTGAACGCATCATTGAAATTGACAATATAGAAGGCGAATATGAATTTGCCAATCTCCCGCCCATTGAAATGACCATTGCGGTGGTGGAACACTCAGACCCAACCATTAAAACGGCTTTTCAGGTTTTAGGCGGTAAGCAGGTAGATTTGAGAAAAGTCGACACCATTGTTGACTTTATTTACTACGCACCACCACAGGTGGAAATCGTAAGTGGCATGGATCCATACAGTCCAACTTGCCAGACTGTGGTATTTGAACAAGGCAAGTCTTACACCCTGGGGATTTCCTTAAAAGAATATTATCTCGGCGAAGCCTGTTTATTGGATACCGGCAATATTCGCATCATCAATGAAATTTCAGGTGAGGTAAAGGATACTGTTCTGAGCAGTTCCATTCTTTTTTACAAATTCAGAGCAAAGGTGCCCAATCCAAGCCCGCCATTCCTGCAAACCATCCAAATTGTAGGCTCCTCCATCAGCGGCACCGAATCT
>DLXL01000017.1 GCA_003448025.1 Saprospirales bacterium
CCGAGGCTCGCCCCTACATAAACCCCCAAAAACCAGAAGGCTACCACGAGGTTCGCCCCTACATAAACCCCATAAACCCCATAAACCCATAAACCCCCATAAACCCCATAAACCTCCTAAACCCCACAATCCCCTTCCACATCCCATGAATACTATACTTGATCAGCCTCTGGTAAATCGCGTTGCCAATAGTAGTTTGGTGACCATAGACCTGGAAGATTTTTTTCCTGCTGGTGAAATTGTGCCTTTCGACCTGAAAGCATACCTGTTTATGGAGTTAATTCTCAAGGAAAAGGATTTCCGGGAGGCATTGAATGCCATTAATTGGGAACAATACAAAGGCAAAAACCTGGCGGTATTTTGCTCAACTGATGCCATCATTCCCATGTGGGCTTATATGTTGGTGGCAACACATGCTGCACCCTATGTGGAAGATATTGCACTCTGTGAACCTGCAAACTTTGTGGATCAGGTGTATCTAAAAAAGCTTGCCTCCCTTGATCTGGAAGCATACGAAGGCAAACGCCTGGTAGTGAAAGGCTGCTCAGATAAACCCGTTCCACCTTCTGCCTATCTGGAAATTACCCGCCGATTACAACCCATCGCATTAAGTATCATGTTCGGGGAACCATGCTCCACCGTGCCGGTGTTTAAGAAGAAATAGTATTCACTCATGCTGCAAATCAAAACCCTGGATAAATACCTGATCCGATACTACCTCAGTACGGTATTTTTCTCTTTGTTGATTTTCAGCATGATCTCCTGCGCCATCGATTTTTCCGACAAGGTTCAGAGCATCATTGAAAAACCCTGTACGTGGAAAGATGTATTAGCCTATTATATGGGTTTCGTAACCCATATGGCTAGTTTGCTTCTGCCTTTGTACACCTTGATTGGAGTAGTATTTTTTACCTCGCGACTGGCTTCAAATGCTGAAATCCTTTCGGTATTTAATGCAGGGATCAGTTTCAACAGACTCATGCGGCCCTATATACTTGCGGCCTCGGCAGTGATGTTGTTGCATTTACTGATCAATCATTATGGCGCGCCAAAACTCAATGTGTGGCGACTATGGTTTGAGCACACCTTTGTTTGGACTGACCAGGACAAGGGCAAAACTACCAATGTGCATCTGCTTACCGGCCCAAATACCAAATTGTTTGTGAGGGGCTATAATAAAAACTCCAAAACCCTTTCCGGTGTGCGCCTGGAATACTTTGAAGGAACAAAAGTGGTAAGTATTCTGGAAGCAGAAACTGCGCGTTGGAAAGCAGAGCCAAACCGTTGGGAGATTCCCAAATGGTCCGTTCGAACTTTTGACGGGCTGAGAGAAAAATTCACTCAGTACAATACTCCGCTGGATACCGCCATTCATATATCGCCGTCAGATTTTGTATATTATGCCAATCAGCGTGAGCAGTTAACTACTCCTGAACTTCGTCAGGCTATCGCACGCGACCGCGGCCGCGGGCTTCCGTACACCCGCAGCTATGAGGTGGAAATGTACCGGCGCACTGCAGACGCATTTACCATCCTGATTCTTACTATTATTGGTCTGGCAGTAGCCGGCCGGAAAGTACGGGGAGGGATGGGCCTTCATCTGGCACTGGGTATCGGCATCGGAGCAGCGTATATTGTTTTCTCCAAATTCACCGTTTCCTTTGCAACGGGAGGCGCTATGCCGGTTTGGCTGGGAATGTGGCTGCCCAATATTGCTTTCGCACTCATGGCCTGGGGCCTCGTAAGCAGAGCGCAGAAATAACCGCATTTCAGCCATTTATTGTTTTTCCTCCACTTACTTTTGCGGCCAATTTCTACCGTCTACCGTAAGCCGTCAACCGTTTCAACATGTCCAAAAAAAGATACCTCGTTACTGCAGCACTTCCCTACGCCAATGGCCCGCTACACATCGGGCATTTGGCTGGAGCTTATCTTCCGGCAGATATTTTCGTGCGATACCTTCGTTTAATGGGCAAGGACGTGGTATTTGTATGCGGTTCCGATGAACATGGAGCGGCCATCACCGTAAAAGCCAGAAAAGAAGGGACCACGCCAAGGGCCGTTGTAGATAAATATCACGCCATGTTGCGGGATACTTTTCAGAAAATAGGTATCTCCTTCGATATTTACCATCGCACCAGCGAACAACTGCATCACGCTACCTCTCAGGATTTTTTCCGCAAACTCTTTGAAAATAAGGAGTTTTTGGAAGAAACAACGGAACAATATTATGATGAAACCGTAGGCCAGTTTTTGGCTGATCGTTACATCGTAGGCACCTGCCCCGTATGTGCCAACCCGGATGCTTACGGTGATCAATGTGAAAAATGCGGCTCAACACTCAGCCCTACCGACCTGATTGCGCCCAAATCCATGCTAAGCGGCTCTGTACCGGTGAAACGACCAACGAAACACTGGTTCCTGCGTCTTGATCAGCATGAAAACTGGCTGCGGGTATGGATCAATACCGGAGTAGCAGATCACAAACAACTCCACCAGGCAACCGATTGGAAAAATCACGTGATAGGGCAGTGCAATTCCTGGCTCGATCAGGGGCTGCATCCCCGGGCCATGACCCGGGATCTGGACTGGGGTGTTGATGTTCCTCAGGAAATCCCTGGCTCGGAAGGAAAAAAACTTTACGTATGGCTGGATGCGCCCATTGGATATATCTCCGCAACCAAGCAATGGGCTATAGATAAAGGGAGAGATTGGGAGCCTTATTGGAAATCAGACGATACCGCCCTGATACATTTTATCGGCAAGGACAATATTGTATTCCACTGTCTGATCTTCCCGGCTATTTTGAAGGCACATGGAGGTTTTATTTTACCGGAAAACGTACCGGCAAACCAGTTCCTGAACCTGGAAGGCCGGAAACTTTCCACCTCTAAGAACTGGGCAGTTTGGGTGCACGAGTATTGTGAAGAATTTGCAGGGCAGGAAGACGTGTTGCGCTACAATATGATCAAAAAAATGCCTGAGCAAAGCGATTCTGAGTTCACCTGGAAAGGTTTTCAGGAAACCAATAATAACGAACTGGTGAACAACCTTGCAAACTTCGTTAACCGGGTATTGGTGTTGAACCAAAAATATTATGATGGCGTTTTACCCCGTATAGACGAAAACAGACTGTTCAGAAGCGGCTGGAACCAGGAAAATGAAGGGCAGTATAATGAAGAATTGCGCGTGCTGCACAACAAGTTGCAGGAAATGGGGGCTGCCATTGAACGCTACGAACTCAGGGAAGCACTCCGTATCCTGATGGAAATCTCCAGCGCCGGCAATGCACTGCTGCAGTTCAACGAGCCTTGGAAAACCGTTAAAGAAGATCCGGAAATGGTCAAAGTGGTGATGAATCTTTCGGTTCAGTACGTTGCGGCTTTATCAGTGGCCGTACGCCCGTTTATGCCTTTTTCTGCGGATAAACTCCGCAAAATGTTGAATTTGGGACCCCTTCAGGATAATGGTGATTTGCTGGATGTGCTCAATGAACTGGTAGAAGGCAATCCGATTGTTCCAGCCAATCATGCGCTCAATCAGCCGGAACACCTTTTCAGCCGCATTACAGATGAGGTGATTGACCAGCAAATTGCCAAACTTACCCAGCATGACGCTGCCATTTCACAACCTGAACAAACCACTGCCCCAAAGGAACCCGTACAAGTACAACACACACCACTCGCTACCGATATTCAATTTGACGATTTTGCCAAACTAGACCTGCGAACAGGTACCATTTTGACGGCCGAGAATATGGAGAAATCTAAAAAGCTGCTGAAATTGAGCGTGGATATGGGATTTGAAACCCGCACCATCCTTTCCGGCATTGCGGAACATTTCAGTCCGGAAGAAGTGATTGGCACAAAAGAGGTAATTGTAGCCACCCTTGCTCCGCGTGTCAT
>DLXL01000382.1:0-244 GCA_003448025.1 Saprospirales bacterium
GCAGAAGTGATATGGTCATACTCCCTCCGGCCGGCTATCATGACGGCAAAATCTATATCTTTTGTACCCCGGCCCGGTTTAATTCCTGTTTTCAGGAGTTCGAGGGCGAAAGCGTTTGCACCGATCAGGTAATAGGGTATGCCCGCCGCCTGCATCACTTCATCGATAATATCAAATGTCTCCCTGAAATAGGGAATGGCTAGCTCTTTATAGGTTTGGCCGGATGTATGCATCATACATTTTT
>DLXL01000382.1:460-1479 GCA_003448025.1 Saprospirales bacterium
GGAGGTGCGGTTTGGGTGCCATCGTGCTGCCAGAACATTTCCAGAACTTCGATATTGCCCTGTGTATCCGGCATGAATTTATAGTTTTTGATCAATTCCATGCGGCTTTCACGGGTATAGATCAGGAACTTTTCGGGGCGTAAGTGATCAGTTAATATATCTGCCGCAGGTTCGCCTCCCCATACCGTTTTGCGGTTGTCAAGCTGTAGTTCCTGCCAGTTTCCTTTAAAAGTATAATGTGTTTTTACCAGTTTCGGCCGGAGGATGGCAGCGTAATCCGCTATCCACCTGTCCAGCAGCGCTTTTCTGTTTTCCCATACATAGGTCTTGTTGTTGAGGGGAAGCAGATATCCGGTTTCCTGCAGACCATCTATTACCAACGGTATGTTCCCCAGGGCTACCTGTGTTTCGGCTGCCAATTCACGTTGCGGCAGTTGTATGGCTTCCTTGTATTGCAGCAGATGGAACACCACTTTCAAACCCGTTTTGGTGAATGCGCGGTTCCCTCTTGTTTTTGCTGTCTCTACCGGTTTTTGTGTATCGATGAATAGCAGTAGGTTTTTTGTTTTGATGAAGATATTGCCATTGGCTTCCAGATAGGGGATATCCTTTTGCCGCAGTTCCGCTTTGATCTTGGGGAAGAGGCGGTTGGCGATAAGTAACAGGTGTTTATGTTGCCGAACCTGTGCTTCCAGCTGTGGCAGCTGGTAGGCTCTTAATTCATGCTTTACCTCCACCTGAAAGGTGAGGGTTTGGCCGTGGAGCTGTATTTCCAATGCCCCGCCGGGCTTACCCCTGCTGATCCACCGGCCGCGGATACCGGCTATGGTATTCAGGTTTTGTAAGGCGGTATCTAGGATCTCCCGGTTCATTGGTGTTTTATTTGTTCACAAATATACAGTGTTCACGTAACGTGAACAAGAAAACACGTGAACGAAATCAGATTTTATGATCTGCGGGTGCATTTAATGCGCGTGTGCGACGTGCGAGGTCTGCGGGTTCAGTGCCTCCGCGGGCCC
>DLXL01000382.1:1740-3435 GCA_003448025.1 Saprospirales bacterium
AGGGGATAGAAGATGCAGGCATGGATCAGCGGTTCAGCAAATATGCGGTAACCTTTTCCCAATTTTCAAACGGCTCCTTTTTGAATTGTATCCATTCGCCTTTAAAGTCCTTTGCACCGTTTTTTTCGCGATCATCAATGAGGTAATGCCCATTGTTGAGGTTTTTATGGTGGGTGAGGATGAGGCGTTTGTAGAGGATAGAATCTGGTTCTTTGCCGAAGTGTTTCTGGATCCATTCCACTTTGTGTGACCAGGCACTTGGGTATTTCCATGGCGCGGTGGAGAGTACATAGAGTTCATAGAACTCTGCGAGACGGTGTATGCTTTCTATGGCACCCGGAATGGGATCCATCAGTTTGAAGATGCCGGGGGCGTCGTCCTCTTTGCCTTTGTATTCTTTTTGGAGTGCTTCGCTTAATCTGGGGATACCGGTGGGGAAATCTACCAGCACATTGTCCATGTCGATGTAAATGATCGGTTTCATATCTGTTTGATGTTTAGTGTTCATCCTGCATGGGACGCAGGGGGCTTAGTTTATTCTTGTCTACTAATTTGACTAAGTGTCAAATCCATTTGGTGTAAATGTGCTATCTATTTAAGACAATTGGCTCTGGAACATCCGGCCAATGCGGCTGGTTGGCATTTACATATTGTTTTAATTTTCTTCTTGCCGAATCCGCACCTACTTCAATGCGTAAATAATTGCAAATTTCCTGCCATGTAAGAAAAGGATACATTGTAGTTAATGGTTTGAGTTCGGGAACCCTTATTGCATAGTTGTAGGGGTCTGGCGAGGGTGATTTCCTGGATCCCGTGTAGGGTTGACGAGCGCTTCTATAGCTACTTCCTTCCCTTTTATCAGTCGAATTATTATCATTTATTTTTGATAAGACTTCTATTATTCTTGCCTTTTTAGAAAGTTTAACGTCTAAACCTTTTTCAGGGTTGTAGTCAATAACAATTACAAATTCTTTATTTAGCCAACCTAAAATCGGTTCTATTTGCTCGCTGAGCATTGGTAATAAATCGTTTGATATGATTTCGTCTTCAATTTCCTTCCGTCTCGAGATGATGGCATCAGTAATTGGAAGGCCAAGGGTCTCCATATTCGTGATAGTTTCGTGAAGTAATTGTAGTTTGTCGAATTGCATAGTTATAAGGATTTGATTTTGTAAAATAACTATTGGTTATAGAATTATTTAATTCTTCGATATGCTGATATTTCGGCTTATTCAATTTGCTTCTACTATTGCCTACTACATAATTTATTAGTGTTACAGAATTCAACATATTAAAGCAATACATAGTAGGTAAAAATGTCTTTTTACCACCCTCTTCGCATCCATGCTAATTTACGAAAAAAAAGGGGAAAAAATTGAATGTTTTGCGCGATAGAACAGGAGAAAATGCGCAATTAAATTGGCATCAAAAAGGGAACTTTTTGGCGAGTTTTTCTGCCAGATTTTCAATGTCGTTTTTGCGTGCGAGTTGGGCGAGCCAGTGGGGTGGGATGGTGTGGTGACCGTTGTATGGTATGGTGGTGGCAATGTGGACACCAATGTTCAGGACACGATGCCTTTTTACTAAGAATCCGGCTACGAAAGAATGCCTCAAGTATGGCTATAAAAGATCCGCCAGCCGCACATATTCGCCGGCAGTGTTTTTTATCCGCCAAAAGTTCCATCCGCCAACACT
>DLXL01000596.1 GCA_003448025.1 Saprospirales bacterium
TCTTCCTTTCTTACGATATTTATACTCTGATTCTCTGCTTCACATCTTCACAGCTTCACTGCGTCACAGCGTCACAGCGTCACAGCGTCTCAAGTATCTAAAATTTCATTTTTTGATGCTATGTTTGGTCCTTTTTGGAGCTCCTGCAGCGTTAAATGCACAATCAGAGTGCCCGGAAATTGCCTTCCCCAAATTTGATCCAGAGCACGAACCTCGTACACTTTGCCAGAAATATAGCCCAGTAGGGAAATTCCCCAATAGATTTGGCACTGAACAAACCCATTTTGCTTCTCAAATTATTTGGAATTTGAACAATGGCAACAATGTTTTTTCTGGAGATATTGATCTCATAGGTGAACTTATTATTGACCAGGATTTTACACTCCTCAATTGCAAGGTGCGCATTTGGCCTAATGTCAGAATTCGGGTAAACGCTGATGTGACATTTACACTGGATGGCAGCAAACTTTTTTGTTGCCAGGATTTATGGCAGGGAATTGATCTGGATTATCGTTCAACAATTGTTTCTCGGAATATTACAGAAATTGAAGATGCAATGGTGGCTATGGAATCTCCATGTACCGCTACATTGTCGATTTCTAACACCATATTCAATCGTAACATTGTAGGAGTCAGGCTTGGCGCAGATGGCCTTATTGGTTGGGATCCCTGTCCGTCTTTTCCGGTTTTTTCTCAATTTACCGGCAACACATTTCAATGCAATGCACCAATTAACGGTACTCAAAATGATATTTCCTACGTTGGTGTGCAGGTGTTTAACACGGGAGCAACCGTTGGTGCATTTACCTCGGTATTGAATAATTTCAAGAATCTTCAGTTTGGTGTCCGTTTTGAGTCACAGTGGTGGGGGATATCATCTGCTGTGAACCGATGTCGTTTTGACCAGGTGTTAAATGATGGGATTTATATGCTGCATGGCAATTTACGAGTAGAAAGATGCACCTTCCTAAACAACGGATTCAGAGGTGTTAATATTCTGGAAACTCAGGGACTGGTAGCCCAGCATAACTATTTTAGTTGCGATGATGGTGTTTCTGCCCAAGTCTCAGGTGAAAATTTATACCGTCATATCCAAATTGGAGGATTTCAGTTGGATGCGGATATTGATATTAATCACAACCAATTTTTGGGTAATTTCGCTGATCCTGCTAAGTACGAATTTTTGAGGTGTCTCGAAGTGAATGGTTCAGCAACCATGGGGGGCGGCACTACTTTTATCATTGATTGGAATAATTTTAATATAACAGCGGCGAACGGCTCTTCTACGTTTTCTCATGGTATTTTACTTTCCGGAGAATTACCGCCAAGCAGTTCTACAACAATCGAATTTAACCATTTCTTCGTTGATCAAGTAACTGAAACCACAGAGAGTACCTATCTTTTTGGTATTACACTGAATAACGGGAATAAAAATGAAGTTACACTTTATTCGAATTTTTTTAAGTCTAATGCCTGGTGTGAGTTCTCAGACGTAGCGCTTGATAATGGGATATACATGATTGGATCTATGGGGGAGGCCAATAACCTCACAGGGAATATTTTCGAGTTCAACCCCAATACCGGTTTTTCAAATAGTTTTATCAATGGTATATCGAGTACGGATTTTCTTAATTCCATTTTTTGCGATAATGACCTAATGGAATGTACCATGCCCATGGCCTTTAGCGGTACAAGTATGGGTACCCAATACTTTGGCAATACCCATACCGGTGGTGGTCATGGGCTGCATATACAGGATGGTTTTATTGGTGAACAAGGGATAGAAGGCGGCCCCCACAACGCCAATAAGTGGTACGATAAGTGGATAAATGTCATTCTGGGGTTGGGCGCTTTTCACACGCCTCACGATCAAGCGCCAAATTCACGTTTTTATGTCAGTACCCCTCAGTCGCAGCGGGATCTTCAAAATGGAGGATATAATTTCTTTTCAGAATACCATCCAGCAGATATAGAACCTGATCAGATGGATGAATGGTTTAAAGAGGATGGTACGGGTTATCCTGGTTCAAGTGATTGCCTGGATCATCTTGTTGCGTCAACAGAAACGGATAAGGCAATTGCTGGAAGTACCATTCTTCTGACGGGGCTTGGCCAATCTCATGGATGGACTGCAAAACGTTATCTTTACTCAAAACTTAGAAATAATCCATCTTTAATTGGAGATGATCCATCCTTCGCTCCATTTCTTTCAAATGAAGCCCAGACCAGTGTAGGAAGGTTATTTGCTGTAGACCAAAAAATACTGGAGGGGCTTAACTCTGCGAATGCCCTTTCAACCCAGCTGGTTAATATCAAAGCTAATGAAAATTCGGCAATGGAACAAATACTGCTAGCAGATTCCATTCTGAATTCCTCAACCAATACCACATTGCTTGCATCTGCGCTGAATACCAAAAAACAAGCATTGGTTACATTGCGTACCCAGGATAGCCTATTTAATACGCTCAATGCTACTTATGAAGCGGCTCTGATGATGAAATTGCAGGAAGCGCTTTTGTTGAATGATTCCATAACTGTATCAAATGACTATGAAGATTATGAAAAAACAGTGAATGATATTGTCATTCGTTTGGCTTTATTCCAGAATGGATCGCTCACCAATACACAGATTTCTGCCCTTGAGGCTATTGCTGCCGAATGCCCAAGAGATGGCGGACATGGAATTTACCGTGCACGTGGCCTGCTTCTCGGCTGCAACGAAGACGTCTGGAATGACGTGTACCCCGGTTGCTATACCAGTGATTCTATTCCGCAAGAGCAGATCCTTGAAAATACATTTGCTCCTCGATCTGCCAAACAAAGTTTTGAAGGTCAACCTTTTGCTTATCCCAACCCTGCATCAGAGGGCGTTTTCATACGGACCATCCCCAACCAAAACGGTCAAATGCTACTCCAGGATATGAGGGGGTATGTTTGGAGGAGTGTATCGTTTACTTCCTCCGAGAACACCAAATTTTTGAGTCTTGAAGGCGTACCTGCGGGTGTATTTACCTGCATAATCAGCGCTGAAAATGGCGAACGCCACACCATCAAAATCTTTGTTGTAAATCCTTAAATCAATTCACTTGCCAGGCTGCACGCATCCCTGTGTGCAGCCTGTTACATTTTATTATCATGAAACAACTGGCAACACTTGTATTCTGGTTTGCAGTATTGGGTACTTCCTTTAGTCAAAATAGATTCGATAATAATTGGATATTTGCTAACCTTAGTTTAGGTGGGAATATTGTAAGCTTTAATGGAGATGGTTTACATATTTCAAGTTTGGAGAACAGCAGTGGAAGAGCAAGAGAGGCACTAGCTTGCATGAGTGATTCTTCCGGAAATTTGCTTTTTTATACCAATAATTGCACAGTTATTGATAAAAACCACCAGATTATGGAGGGGGGAGAAGGGT
>DLXL01000390.1:0-2693 GCA_003448025.1 Saprospirales bacterium
GAAAAGATCCAAATTGAGTCCTTGATTGATGACCGGATGTTCACCATTTGCTGGGCAGGTAATGACGCCTGGTCAAAAAGTCTCAATACTGCTAATTACGACGACCCGAAAAGTGAACAAGCTAAACTTTGGCACCGAGTCATTTTTCTGGACGGCAAATCGCCCGGGCTTGCCAACGATCAGTTGCTCCGAAACTTAAATCAAAACAATACCACCCCTAGAACGGCAGATTACGGTACCCTTTTCGGCATCACCAGATATTCGTTTGTAGCACTAACGGATGAGGAGTTGGGCAAAAACCTGGTATTGCCACACCTCCAATCCATGTACTTCCAGATTGCCCTGTTGAGCTTGCTACAAAGGGCCTCTATCCTTCGTTTTTCTGAAAAAATTACCGAAATAGCCGCTAATCCGGATCAAAAAGGGTATCTGGAAAAATCAAAAGCGCTTTACATGCAGTACCTCCACTTCGTCAATAAAATATACTTCCGCGAAGTAACGCCACAGGAACAAGGCATCGAACTGTACCGGATGATGCAGGAAAAAATGGACATCCCGAGAGATATAGACACCTTAAAACAGGAAATAGCAGAATTCCATCAGTTACTGGACCTGGAAAACGAAAGCCGGCAAACGAAAGCTATGAATACACTGACGATAGTAGGCTCCGCTTTGTTAGCTCCATCTTTGATTCTTTCCTATTTCGGATTGTCCTCTTTTCCCGAACTACCCAAGGATCAATATTGCGCTTTTACCGCCATGGCAGCCTTTGTTGCCTTTTTGGGGAGTATTTCTGCGCTGTTTACCGCTTATGGCTGGGTACAAAACTGGAAAAAGCATATTTTAATCAGTCTTCTAATTTGTACCATTTTAATTTTCATTTGGGCCATTAATCTGCCATTTATTTACCTAAAGGAATAAAGAACTCTTCTCTTACCCATTTAGGAATAACTTCTAAATCCATAGCTCACTAAAATAGCAGCTGAAATGATAAACGATCCCTTCACCCTTACCTTCCACCTTAAGCAGCAAACGCCACACCTGCACTTTCTACACCGGCAGGCCGGTCCTACCCTGAGGATCACGGAACTGAAAGCCAAACTCGATCGTCTGATCGCCAAACACGAGTTTCAGGACCAGTTTGAGCAGGCCCGCGAATATCTGGTGGGATACAATCACGCCAATGGTAAACGGGATGCCCTGAAAACCAAGTGGGACAATGAACACTTCAGAGCATTTGACTATCGCATGAGGCTGGACTTCCCAACCAGAGCGGAGGATAAACAAGAAATGTGGGCCATTTCCACGCCTTCGGCGAAATTTGGCAAAACGATTAAAAATGAGTCAAATGATGACTATTTAGCCGAAACACCCTATTTCGCCGACAACGATAAGACAGACCTGCTCCATGAGGATCTGAAAAAAGGAATCCTTTTTATCAAACCTATTCAGCTAAGCATTTTCACCCTGCACGACCGCCTTCGCAAAGCGCTAAAGGAATGCCTCCCCATGTTGATTGCCCAGGAAAACTTCGGGTGCCGCCAATCCAAAGGGTTTGGCTCCTACTGGTTAGAGAATCAATCGTTTGAAGAGGCAGTCAAAAAACTGATCGACAAAGGTGAAATTCAAGGTGCCTGGAGCCTGCGAAAGACCTTCCGGCCGGAAGACCTGAATGACCTTTTCCGACAAATTTCCTCGGATTACCGGAGCATCAAATCTGGATTTAATCACCCCATGGACCCCTCCAAATATAAAAAATCACTCCTGTTTACCTACTTCGCCGACAAAAGCAATATCCGTTGGGAGAAACGAAAAATTAAACAAGACATCCAATTGGTCCGCCCAGGCATTTTGAAACAAAACAGAGATCCGCTGGACCGAGCCAATGGAAAAGACGAAAACTATTACCAGGACCCTCCGGGCTCTAATTATGAATACAAATACATCCGCGCACTGCTCGGATTAGCCGAACAGTTTGAATTCCAATCCAGCTATGGCGATAAAATCAAGGTCAAAGTCAGCCACCCGGATATCGAGCGGTTTAAATCGCCCATCACCATCAAAGTAGTGAATGGCCGGATTTATTGGTTGGCACTGCATCATCAAACAGACAACATAGTCGGAAAAGTCTTTGAATTCAGCGCCGAACAAGGCAGCACGTCCTTTTTCCGTAACACGCCAATAGCAGTTCCAACCAAATTTGACCTGGGCGACTTTTTACAACAGCATTTAACAACCCTTGGCTATAGCCCCCTTAACCGTTAACCTATGATATACTTCGGATTTACTATCGGTCCTGTGGTTGCCACCATTGAACAGGCCAGAAAAACCCGCGAACTGTGGGCTGCCAGCTTTGTATTTTCTTATTTTATGAAGCATCTGCTTGAGCAGTTACAAGGATTTGGCGCAATACTGGCGCCCAATGATACTTCACTCAAAAATGCTAAACCACAGTACGGTGCAGGGATTTGGCCAGACCGTTGCTTTTTGGAAATCAGTGATCCTAAAAAGGCAGAAGCCTTGCAAAAACA
Organism: Saprospirales bacterium; assembly: GCA_003448025.1. Classification (GTDB taxonomy): domain Bacteria; phylum Bacteroidota; class Bacteroidia; order Chitinophagales; family Saprospiraceae; genus M3007. The sequence goes on from DLXL01000390.1 coordinate 2,532, forward strand.
ATTACCTCAACTGGTAGAAAATGCCCTCGAGGCAATCAACGCCAAGCTTGGAGGAGGGCAAATGACGCAATTAAAAAGTTACTTCCGCTGTTATGCCTGCAGTTTCGACGATGCCAAAGACACCTTTACACCTGGTACTGATGCTGAGAAAAAACTAAAAGA
>DLXL01000390.1:2884-4527 GCA_003448025.1 Saprospirales bacterium
ACCCGCCTGTTTCGGCTAAATAAAATGCTGGACGACCTGGAATACATACCAAAATTCCAGGCTGTGAACCGTTTCAACCTGCTGGAAAAATTAGACAACAACATTACTGCGTTTTACGACGAAGCGTATGGGGAAGAAGATGAAGTTTTGCGCACTTGGCATCATGGGAAAAAAGCCCAAAAGCGCGTACGCTCATTGCTGGAAATTGCCATTCAGGAGTTTTCCAAAACCGATTTATATTACAATGAGGTGGTCTTGAAAATTGAACAAGCCATCATCCAATACCAAAAAACCAGGGGCAAGGAAGAGCAAATTGCAGAAGATGCGGTTTACCTCAAATTAAAAAATGACTTAGGTGAAGCGTTAAAATCCCGGCACCGTTACATTGCCATTGTGCATGCAGATGGCGATAATATAGGCAACACCATTGCCTCCCTACAAAATGACGCAGGTAAAACCCGGGCATTTTCTGCCGAACTAATGTCGTTTTCAGAACAGGCGGTGCGCAAAATTTACCAATATGGCGCCACACCGGTATACGCAGGTGGAGACGACCTCTTGTTCATTGCCCCCATGCAAAACGATGAGCAAATGACCATTTACGACCTGTTAAAGTCGCTCCACGATTTGTTCGCACAGCAACCCGTGTTCCAAAGCAACAAAGCTTCGCTTTCCTTTGGATTATCCATTTCCTACTATAAACATCCTTTGGCGGAGGCGCTAAGCACCTCCAGAAACCTCCTTTTCGGAAAAGCCAAGGAACTAGAAATTGACGGTAAAAAACGAAAAGACGCATTGGCTATAAACCTTTTGACCCATAGCGGGCATCAATTTGAAACAACGCTCTGGCAGGATGGTGACTCATACCCGTTGTGGCTTGAGCTCTTTAAGCCCTCCGAAAAGCTGGAGGAAGCCTTCATTGCCGGCCTTATGCACAAAACGGATACGCTTGCCTTGTGGCTATGGGATGCCTGCAACCGGGGAACATTGGATGCTTTTTTCAAAGCGCTTTTCAATGAAGCCATTCACACAGCAAAAGGGCGGCTCCTGGATAAAATTAAAGATTTGACCAGAGCCATTTTCGTTGATTATGCGCTTCATGCTTCGGCGAATAATGAAGAAAAACGCCTTTTGGGCCAAATGCTGCATGCGATGCTCAGACTTGTTCAATTCCAAAACGCTCCAGATCATGACTAAGCCAAACACCGTACTGATTCGCATCCGCCCTTTAGAATATTACTTCTTCGGCGGGGAAAACACTTTTGGCAATGGGGAAGGCGCCAATTATTATGCAAAATCCAATGACCTTCCTCAGCAAACCACCATCCTTGGATTGCTGCGCAGGTTGCTTTTCGAAGCCAAACAACCCATTGGGCAAAGTTTCAGGCCTGATGTACCAGCCCAGCAAGCCTATGGCGCCATCAAAAGCTTGTCACCTGTGTTCCTTTTAAATAGCGAAGGAACCGGCTGGCTGCCACATGCCTTAGGTGCCCATTCTACTCCTTCTGACAAAAACGGGAGCCCTTCACCAACGGCATTTCAATTTTCAAGCTCCAAAGGACTTGGAACCTGCTATACCGGTCTTGGAGCCAACCCAGGCTGGTCAACCGCGCCTTATTTCGAACGTGCAGTTGCCAAAAAGA
>DLXL01000575.1:0-163 GCA_003448025.1 Saprospirales bacterium
TTAAGGTGTTTGGCGTATGGATAAAGCGCGATTTTTGCTGGGTGATCAGCGCAAATCGCGCTTTTTTTGATGGTTGATCAGCACAAATAGTGTTGATCGCTTGCTGTATTTATCAAACGCACTTTTTCTTAGCGATCAATGAGCTACAACCAATTTGGCTGTG
>DLXL01000575.1:265-3809 GCA_003448025.1 Saprospirales bacterium
GCTACAACCAATTTGGCTGTGGCCGTTATGCTTCCGCGCCTGATCAGTTGTAAAAAGTACAAGCCCGGCGCTTGTGTTTCCACCGGGATGGTGGTTGGCGAAGCGGAGCAGGGAAATACGGCGCAAATCCTGCCTGAAATATCTGTCAGCCGCAATTGTACATCATTCGCATTACCATCAAAAGCCACATCAACAAAATCATAAGCCGGATTTGGGTACACATGCAAGGCCTGAGGATGGTAATCAGGCTCCTCTGCCGCTACATTTTGCAGGTTAAGGGTACGGCACATGGTATCGCATGCGTTGGCGTTGCACACGCTAAGACATACCTGATAGGAACCAGGCTGTAAATAGGTGTGTATGGGATTTACATCATTGGCAGACTGTCCGTCGCCGAATTCCCAATGCCAGGAAATGGGCTGGTAAGCAGAATGATCCGTAAATTGTATTTTCAGGGGTAAGGTGTCCTGATCCCATCTCCACCAAGCGAGCGGGCCGGGAGCAAGTCCCAGCGTATCGCAAGCGCTTCCGTTCAACGGGCCAAGCCTGTAATTAGGGAAATGCGGCATGGTGGCAGAATTTTCATTGGGGAAGTGGACGCCACCCAGTACTACCTCGCAGGCTTTTCCTTTGTTATTGGGATACCGGATATAGTGTCCGTAATGCGTCCAGGAAAAAGGCATGATGTATATTTTACCATCCATCATAAGGTTCATTCTGGCAAATTTGGGGAATGGCCCCTGCCATATCGCCACGGTATCTGCAGAGGCCGCAATATCTGGGGCCTCCAGATCATACTGCACGATCCAGATGGAAGAGGAGACATACAAGAACCGGGAATTGGGCGAAACTGCGGCGCCGGCGCCAAAAGACCATTTTTGAGGAAAACTGATCCAAACCGGATTGGAAAGCAACCCGCTGCACCGGTCAAAATCGTAGATGCGCAATCCATTCCAGGCATCAAAATCAATATATTTGGCGCCGTTTGGGGTAAACAGGTTTTGACCTCCGCCGTCCTTGAACTGGTACCAAGGTGGGTGAAATCCTATCTGCTGAGTATCAATTTGGGTAAATCCTTCTGGATTCAATAAAGCACGGTAATAAACATTCAGGGTGTCATCTTGCGCCATTACCCACCAGTCGCGACCATTAGCATGGCGACAGGCAGAAAGTCGAGTTAATAAAACCCCCTCCCATAAAATTTCATTTTTGATTGTGATCATACCGTGACTATTCCGCATGTCAGCCTGGGAATAAAGAATTTTTGAAACAGTGGCGCCAAACCCGAATGCATATTCCTCTAAGGAGTGAATTAGATAAAATATGGAATCTGAATGGCTGGCAGGTAATCCTATAATGCCATCAGGCATTGGATGCCCTTCTGCATAAAAGTCCTCAGCCAATTCATTCCAGCTTAAACTATCCCCATTTAATAATTTTTCATGCTGACTGTTTAATACTTGAATTCCGTTGGAATACAAAAGTAGATTTCCATTGCGATCAGATAACGTAATAGAGCTTAAATAATGGCCTGAACTGCCTTCAAATAACTGTAGGTTATAAGGATATTCCTTAAAATCTATCTTATTACTCGGTATAATAGTCCATCCCTCATACCCTGCACCGCTAATCCAGTGGGCATCGTGGTATTGGCAGTATACAAGAAATGGAAAAGCAAGAAATAAAAATAATACAATGGGTTTCATACTTGAAAATGATGAAGCGGGGAGGTGGGATATAACGCCCACCTCCCCGCAAGATTATGTAGTATTAGTGAGCTACAACCAATTTGGCTGTGGCCAGGATGCGGTTTTGTTCCAGCACTTGTATCAGATAAATCCCGGAGGAGAAGTTGGTTGTATTAATTTCGGATATTGGATTGGCATAGGGCGCATCAAAAACAGGATTGCCTAAAACGTCAGTAATGCGAAGTCGGGTCATTGGCCCCGGGTTTTCCCAGGATACCTGGCATTGATTGGAAGCAGGGTTTGGCCAAATGTGTAGCGTTCCCGTTGCTTGTTGCCAGGATTGCCGCTCTTGTACAGGCATGCAATTGGCCATTGGCACGATAGAGTCTGTCAGGAAGGCATAGTATGTTCGGGCATCGTACACAGCCCAGCCGCTTTGTTCAGGGCAGGAAGAGGCTATTGCATGCAAAAGGCTTAATTCCGTAGACGAGGGCCCTACTTGAGCTAAAATGCGCTCCAACAGCATTTGATTGACAAACTTCTGGTTTTGCTCCCAGGTTTTAGTGCCTGCAATGGCATTATTGGCACTGACAATTCCGGCCAATCCGGTAGTAAAGGCTTGTTCTGCCGGTAGCGCTGTAGCCGCGTATTGTTGCTGAAGTATTGCTATGGTATCCAAATGCCCTGTACGGATAACTACCCATTGCCAGCGGTTATAGGCCGTGAGCGTAGTATCCAACAGAATTGAATCAATCAATGCAACGGCCTCAACCCGCGCATGGCAAAGACCGGCAAGAAAATCCAGTTGTAATTGTATTGGTTGTGGTATTTGGTACAAATCACGAAGTGTCTTTTTTACGGCGTACAGCTGCCCAATTGGTTGATTTTCTCTGGCGCTCACAAAAGCCGCAATGAGACTGTCTGTGGATAGTATGCCAGGATTTTCCTTGGCTTTCTCATAAAGGTAAGATTCGTGCAGTGCCATATATCCTTCTCCGGTATATTCGCCCAGTCCGGTTTGTCCGCCGGCAATTTTCCGATCTAACTGAAGGTATGGGCCGTCTGGATAGGAAGGGGCTTCCGGGTGTTCCGGACAGAGATAGTCGTCCCAATATGCCAATGCATCTTCCTGAAACCAAATACTTGGGTCAACTCCCTGATCCATTTGGTATTCGAAAGGGTGCTGACTGCTGCCGTAGTTGCCGGTAGGAGGTGGTGGGACTTTGTATCGAGAAAGCTGCACAATGAAGTCTAAACCTTGATGTCTTGCTCCAATATAGCCTCCGGCGGGTTCCCAGTCCTGGCTAAACCATTCATTTCCTGTACCCTTAACAGGGTTGTTGGGAGAGGCTGGAAAATATTGATCTCCGGTTATTCCGTCTTCTTCGTAAACAATACCAAAATCATTGTGGTAGAGACTGGAAAATCGGACCCTGCTTTCCATATTGCATATCCCGGAAAACCTCAACCCATGTGAAGTATACGATGAAATATTATCAATGAGTAAATTAGAGGTGCTATTGTCCAGAATATATGAAACAGACTGGTCGTTTTCGCCCCCGAGTACTCTATTGCAGTCCACCAGATTATTTCCACCGCCTTGCACCCGCACACCTTCCAAATTTAAACTAATTTCGTTAGATTCAACAAAATTATTAAAGACGCGTGCATGGCTTGAGTTATCAAGATAAACATCTGTCAATTTAAGAGATGGAACCTGAAATGGCCCGGGGTAAAAGAAGTTTTCCCGAATTTCAACAGAGTTGTCTGGGAATGGCAATGATGCCAGATTGTTCAGGTAAATTCCGGTGGAGTAGTAATTTGCGGTACTACCAGTGAAATAGGAGCCATTTTGA
>DLXL01000077.1 GCA_003448025.1 Saprospirales bacterium
GGTATCTCAAACTCGCCCAATGGTGCTTTCTTTTGGATGAAAGTTGAGATCGCAGCTGCGGTTACACCAGTACCGCAAGCAAGGGTTTCATCTTCCACACAGCGTTCATAGGTACGAATGTCAATGCCTCCCTTTGCAGGATTTATCTCACACAGATTGACATTGATTCCATCATGCTTCCATCTTTCCGAATACCGAACGGCTTTGCCCTCCAATACCATGTTTCTCGTTGCGAGTTGATCCACAAACCTGACATAATGCGGTGAACCTGTGTTTAAAACGAATGTGCCGTCAACTTGTTCAACCTGGTCTACATCAGTCATTTTTAAAGAAATCCAGCAGGTATTAGGGCTTTCAACCCGAATAGATGCCTCATGAGGCCCATCAATGGCCCAAAAATGACAGTAATCCGAAACAATACCCAGGTGCTGGGCAAAAGCAGCGATACAACGGCCGCCATTGCCGCACATGGAACTTTCACGGCCATCAGCATTGAAATAGATCATTTCAAAGTCGAATCCTGCCTTGTTTTCCAGCATGATAAGTCCGTCTGCACCAATCCCAAACCGGCGATCGCATAGTTGCTCAATCTCCATCTGATTGGATCGGGTCAGTGTTTGTTCGCTGCGCTGGTCCAACATGATAAAATCGTTGCCGGCGCCCTGGTATTTCCAAAATTTCATGCTGCAAAAATAACTGAATTATGCCTGATTTGTGCTCATTATGTACGAATCTCGTCTGCTATTTGTATACCTCCCCAACAAAAATTATATTTGTATCGTTATGCTTTTCGGATCTAATCATACGCTATGAAAAAATACCTTTTGCTTGCTGCTGTTTGCGTGGGAAGTTCTCTGCTTTCCGTTTTTATCTACAGTCGTTGGATGGCGCCCAGCCAGATTATTTGGGCCAATTCCGGAGGTGAAACACGCCTTGCGGGACTGGTTGATAAATTGTTTGAAAACCGGTCTAACTCGGCATTCAGATCTTCCGCTCCAACCAACTTTATTCAGGCAGCAGAAGTAGCCACTCCTGCAGTGGTAAATATTCGTGCGCTCATTGAAACGGGCGGCAACCTTTGGGGAAGTGGTTCTCTGACAGGTTCCTCTGGCTCAGGGGTTGTAGTGGCTCCGGAAGGGTATATTGTAACGAACCATCACGTAGTAGAAAAAAGCAAAGACATTAAAGTTACCCTTGCAGATAAACGCACGTACCAGGCCAAGTTGATTGGCTCTGACCCTTCAACGGATATTGCGCTGCTCAAAATTGAGGAAATCGATTTGCCTTTTGTTATTTTTGGTAATAGTGATTCGGTGTTGGTTGGGGAGTGGGTACTGGCAGTTGGCAATCCGTTTAACCTGGAAAGTACCGTTACAGCTGGGATTGTAAGTGCTAAAGGGCGAAACATCAATATTCTTTCAGGGGCTGCCAGTATTGAATCATTCATCCAAACCGATGCAGCAGTTAATCCGGGTAATTCCGGTGGTGCACTGGTTAATACAGCTGGAGAATTGGTTGGGGTAAATACTGCAATCATAACGGAATCAGGGAGTTATGAAGGGTATTCCTTTGCTGTTCCTTCTAATCTGGTAAAGAAAATTGTGTCGGATCTCAGAGAATTCGGTTCAGTACAAAGAGCTTTCCTTGGGGTGGGTATTCAGGATCTGGATAGTGAAACAGCCCGTGAATTAGGACTTCCCAATGCAGAAGGTGTTCTGATCAACCGGGTAACCACGGAAGGTGCAGCCTCTGACGCCGGCTTGAAACCTGGTGATGTGCTGGTAGGGGTAGATAATACCCGGGTGCGAAGCACTTCTGAACTGCAGGAATACGTAGGCCGGTTTCGGCCCGGGGAAACGGTGCAGGTGGATTACTGGCGAGATAACCGGCGATTTAGATCAAAAATTGTGCTGAAAGATGTCAATAATTCCACTAAATTAACCCGTGCTTCAGGAAACGAAATGGAAGCAGAACTCGGTTTGGCCTTGCGCAGCCTGAGCAGGGAGGAGCAACGCAAACTGCGATTGCAAGGGGTCATGGTGAGTAGTGTCCGCAGGGGAAGTATCGTTTTTCAAACCAATATGCAACCCGGATTTGTGATAACCGGTATCAATGGTAAAAGGGTAAGCAATGTAACCGAAGCTATTGAAGCGATGCAAAGTGCTTATATTAACCTTACCCTCGACGGTTATTATGAAGGGGAGTCAGATCTTTACTCATACCGTTTCAAGAAGGGTGGGTGATTACCAGATTTGTTCTTCCTTTAAATAACGTTGTACATAATCCGTAATGCCTTCTTCGAGGCCGATGAACGGCTCGGTGTAACCGGCTGCCCGGAGTTTGTCCATATTCGCCTGTGTGTAATATTGATACGTATCCCTAATATCCATTGGGGTGTCAATAAATGAAATTTGCGGCTCCAGTCCCATGGCATGAAAGGTGCCTTTAGCCAAATCCAGGAAGGTTCTTGCCTGACCGGTTCCGAGGTTGTAAATGCCTTTTTCGGGCTTTTTCTCCAGAAAATGAAGTAATACATCTACAACGTCTTTCACATAAATAAAATCCCGACTTTGCGCTCCATCCTGAAAATCCGGCCTGTGTGAACGGAATAATTTCATGGCTCCGGTTGCTTTGATCTGACGGGCAGTATGAAAAATAACGGAAGCCATTCGACCTTTATGGTATTCATTAGGGCCATATACGTTGAAAAATTTGAATCCGGCCCAATGAGGAGGCTGGCCGTTTACAGAGCTCCCAAAAGCCGTTTCAAGTACCCAAACGTCAAAGTCCTGTTTGCTCTGCCCATAAGGATTTAAGGGCTTTAACAGATGAATGGTAGCATGATCATCTATATATCCGTGTTCTCCCAAGCCATAAGTTGCTGCACTGCTGGCATATAAAAGCGGAATATCAAACCCCGCACAAATCATCCACAAAGCACGGGAGTACTCCAAATTTAATTCATTGAAAATCTGCACATTCTGCTCTGTAGTGTCGGTACGTGCGCCGAGATGTATAACTGCATCCACATCCGTGTGGTTACGTTCCAGCCACCGCACAAAATTGTTGCGGTGCATTTGCCCCCAAAGTTTTTTGCCTTCCAAATTCCTGTTTTTTTCCGGTCTGGAAAATTCATCCACTGCCAAAATATCTGAATAACCAGCTTCATTAAGTCGCTTAACCATACAGGAACCAATAAATCCTGCCGCTCCGGTAACTACTATCATATAGTGAGTGATTAATTGAATGAGTGAACGATAGAGTGGGTTATAGAGCTTGCAGGTTTATCTTTAAATTAGCGGTAAAAAAACCGTGTTCCCGACTGGTACGGAGTTCGTGTTGTTCCGGATAAATCAGGTCCAGTTGTCGCTCCACATTGCGCAATCCAATACCCCCAACATCACTGCCGGACACCATATTTTTTTCTGCATCGGGGTCGAGTGTGTTTTGAACAACAAACGAAAGGTTTTGATCGTGCAGGGAGATTCGTATGGAAATCTGCACATCACCGGTAGTACCACCAGCGCCGTGTTTGAAACTGTTCTCTACAAAGGGCAAGAGCAGTAAGGGGGCAATAGACGTATGAGGGTTGTCAATTTCTTCCTGATAATCAACTGTTAAGCGTTTACTGTATCTCAATTTCTCCAACTCTATGTAGTCCTGAATAATCTTGGCCTCGTCAGATACGGAAATCCGTGGTGCTCGGCATTCATAGAGAACAAAACGCATGATTTTCGACAGCATCATGATGGCATCAGGGGTTTTGTCACTTTTTTTCCGGGCCAGCACGTACAGATTATTCAAGGTATTGAACAGAAAATGCGGATTGGTCTGCGCGCGCAAAAAACTCAATTCCGACTGTAGTTTTTCCCGCATAAGCTCCTGCTCAAATTCCAGGCTTTTGTAATGTACCCGAATCATTTTTATGGTAACGGCCGCTGCCAAGGTGATGAACAGGTCAAATTCCGTAAGTAACAGCCCTTTAGGATTAAACAAGTTGTAGGACTCGCCTGGGCGAAATATCGGAAAGTACACATAGGCAATTTCCAGTCGGTAAATTACCGTTGCAACCCCAAAGGCCAGCAATAACAACCCCATCAGTTTCCAGATCTTGCTCCGGTCTAAATATAAGGGTATCACATAATAAAACACGAAATAGGTGAGTAACAGCTTCACCGGCAAGGAGAACAATTCTGCAATAAGTGCATCCTTAAAGTTTTCTTCCAAAGGAATGCGTGCCAGGATGCAGTTCAAGACAGCATTCAAGGGTACATAAACTACCCAGAACAGGATGTGAAGCGAAATTCTTTGCCAGTTAAGCTTCATAGTCAGATATTTAAGCGTGTTGCATTAAAGTTATGTAGCACATCAGACTTATTGCGACGGGGTACCGGTTGCGCAATGCAGCCAAATTTTCTTTTATCCGGCGCCGGGTCATCAGGCGATCCGGAGTCCATTGTCTACTTTTCTTTCAGGTTCTAGCAGGATTACACTTTGGTCGGTACCAACCACACCCAGCACCAGGCATTCAGAGAAGAAATTGGCAATCTGTTTTGGTGGAAAATTCACTACAGCAATCACTTGTTTCCCAATAAGGTCTTCAATAGCGTAGATCCTGGTGATTTGCGCCGAACTTTTCTTTATCCCCAAAGGTCCAAAATCGATCTGAAGCTGATAGGCTGGTTTTCTGGCGCCTTCAAAATTGCTTGCCCCGAGGATCGTTCCAACCCGGATGTCAACTTTTTCAAAATCTTCCCAGGTAATCATCATTGGTTCAAAAATTTAGCCCTCCCATTCAATTTTTTCAAATTCAGGTGTGATAGTGAGCGTATACAAGGAGCGCTCCCGAAGTTTTAACTCTTTGATGGGCATTTCTTTCCCATCAACCAAACAACTCTTAACAAACATCGGGAATCCTACCAGGTATATTTTCACTTTCCCGTAATCCGGTATATAATCACCTTCTTTGCGTTGACGAAGGGAGAATGAATTTTCCTTACCCTCTGTTTCCAGAATTTTCAGGCTGAAAGCCTCGTTTTTGTATCCAAGCCCTTCGCCGGAATCTTCATACAAATGACTGGTTTCCATTCCGTTTTTATAATATACATAAAGGGTTAACTCCTCAATAGCCTCACCGGTATGCTGCCGTGCCGGGTAAACGGGTAAAACAGCTCCTTCACGCACAAAAAACGGAATCTGATCAGGCACCACATTCACAAAACCCTCCCCGCTGTTTGCCTGGCCGGTCCAGAAATAATACCATTTGCCTTTTGGCAAATAAACTCCATGACGCTGAACCTTGGACTGAATCACCGGGCTAACCAAAATATGCTCGCCAAATAGAAAATCTCGTTCCTGTTCCCAAAGTTTAGGATCTGAGGCATCTGCAAAAGCAAGATGACGCAAAACCGGACGCCCATCCAAACTGTGCAGCCACATAGCAGAATACAAACAAGGTAGCAGGAAGTACCTCAACTCGATGGCTTTTTTCGCTAAATCGGTCCATTTATCCCCGAAAGACCAGGGTTCCTGGTCTAAAAGGTGAAGATTTGGATCTGTAAGCTCTGCTTCTTCAGCTGGCAAAGCATCGCCGGCGCTGTGTTTTCCAATGCTGTGTACACGCATGAGCGGATGAAAAACGCCAAGCTGCAACCATCGAACAAACAATTCCCCATCGGCATTTCCTGCAAACCCTCCGATATCTGTACCACAAAAGGAAAATCCTGAAATAGCGAGGCGCTGACACTGGATATTGGCAATTTGCAAATGTTCCCAGTCCGAACAATTGTCGCCGGTCCATACGGCTGCATAACGCTGACCACCGCTGTAAGTGGCACGGGTAAGTAAAAATGGTCTTTTTTCCGGTTGGAGATTCAGAAAGCCCTCGTATGAGGCTCTGTTCATTTGCTGACCGTATATATTGTGAGCTTTTCTATGGCTACAAGGGTGCCCGTCAAAATGGTGCATGACATGATCTGGCAGGGTTTTATGGTTTACATGAAAAACCGCTGGTTCATTCATGTCGTTCCAGAAACCTGAGATTCCAATGTTTTGGTACATGTCCTGATACAGGTTTCCCCACCATTCCCTTACAGAAGGGTTAGTAAAGTCCGGGAAAGCACAAAATCCCGGCCAAACCGGGGCTTTTACAATCTCTCCGTCAACCGTTTTCAGGAACATATCTTGCTGAAGTCCATCCTGATATACGGCATAATTTGGGTCATCCTTAATACCAGGGTCAATCATTGCCACGGTATTAAAACCCATTTTACGCAAATCGTCTACCAACAATTTCGGGTTAGGAAACCCTTTTTTATCCCAGGTGAAACAGCGGTAGCCGTCCATATAGTCTATATCAAGATAAATAGCATCACAGGGTATTTTTCGGCTGCGGAATCCTTCTGCAATTTCCCGAACGTGGCTGTCAGGATAATAACTCCAGCGGCATTGATGAAAGCCAAGAGCCCAAACTGGTGGTAATTCATGTACGCCGGTTAGTTGGGCATAGTGACGGGCCACATCTTCCAGGCCAGGCCCCATCAAGAAGTAGTAGTTTATTTCGCCTCCATCTGCTGAAAAGGTCGTTACGCCCGTTTGCTGACTATCAAAATCAAAACGAGTCCGATAGCTGTTGTCGAGAAATATCCCGTAGGCAATGTCATGGTTTAACGCATAATAGAAAGGAATGGCACGGTAAAGCGGGTCTGTTTCTCTTCCAAAGGCATAGGAGTCTGAGCACCAGTTTTCGAAGGATTGGCCCGCCAGATTTACGCCACAGGATTTGTCACCCAGACCGAAAAAAACCTCCTTTTTGTGGCAAATTTTTTCCATCCGGAGTTCGCTCCAGCCCTTCATGATGGTCCTTTTGGCAGAAAAGCCACCTTCATCTTCGCAGAGCGTGCGATCATCTGAATCGTAAAACTTGACCCGCAAATCCAGCTTGGAGACCACCACCTGCAGGGCGCCTGAGTCCAATAAGTATTCTCCGTCTTTTTCTTCCAGGCGGACGGTTACTTTTTGCATGGCTAATTCAGGATCAATGGCATAGGAATAATCAGGCTGGAATATTCCTTCAGGCGCATATCGAAGACGAAAGATGCCAGTAGCCAGTACTGAAATGCGCAGGCTCACACCATTGTGACATACAAATTCATAGGCGCCATCGCGCCACATGACACTGGCCACTTCATTAGGGCGGATCCATTGGTAAACATCCTCATAACGCTCGCTTATGCTGGCTTCTGAAAAGTCAATCTCTGTGGGCGGAATGGCTTTTTCTGGTTGATTGGTCATGCTGATTTGATTTCAGCGCTAAGGTACAAACCAATGCTTCTGTAATCCGGTAAAAAAAGAAAAAGGGACGGAAGTGGGGGTGGGGGGGTTTGGGGTGTCAGAAATAGATGGTTCCGTACAATGA
>DLXL01000305.1 GCA_003448025.1 Saprospirales bacterium
TTTTTTGTGTAGATACCGCAGTGGTTTCAGGGTGGCTCATGTTTTGTTTATGGCTTTGAGCAGCAGACCTCGGCAGAGGTCTAACCTTTGTAGCAAGATGGTTTAGGTAATTTTGGGACCTCGCAAGAGGTCCAACCTAGCCGCGTAAGTTGGACCTCTTGCGAGGCCCGGCATGCTTTTTTTGATCCCATAAACAAGAGCGACCCTGAAAAATTGGAATAACTTCTGTTTTTTATTGGATACCACCTTTAAATGCTAAAAAACAGAATCGCACAATAAGAATTAGACAATTTCCCTTTATGTGTAGTCTGTATATTTTAATCATCCAAATCAAAAAATCTGTCTACATGAAAAAATCCTATCTTTCTCTGCTGCTCCTGCTTGGGAGTTTTCACTTCCTTTCCTTACAAGCACAAAATACTGTAAACGCCTCGGTGTATTTTGATGCAGATCGTTCTGAACTTACGGTTGAAGCCCGAAAAGTACTGGATCACCTGGCGCCTGCACTTATGGCTGCTGCCGATTATCAGATTGAACTGGAAGCGTTCACAGATAATCGGGGTACTGCTTCGTACAATCAGGAACTTGCTGCAGCAAGAGCAGCTACCGTGAAGGAGTATTTGGAACAAAAAGGACTTATAGCCCAAAAAACAAACATCAGGAACTGGGGAGAGCAAAAAGCCTTACAGCTAACGGATGAAGGCCGCCAAAAGGACCGCCGTGTAGATGTGGCTATTATCGCTTTTACGTTTGAAAATCTTTGGGAACTGCGGGATCGTCTGTCTGCTAATACTGATCAAATAACAACCATTGACCAGTATAGGGAGGAAACGATCACGGCTGCCAAAGGCACCATAGTAGTAGTTCCTGCCAATGCCTTTGTTTTTGAAGACGGTACATCTCCCAAAGGAAAGGTAGAGGTGATCATTCATGAGGCTTATGATCCGGCAGCATTTATCATGCACAACCTGACCACCACCAGCAATGGGCAAATTTTGCAAACCGGAGGGATGGTGAGTATTACAGCCCAGTCCGAAGGTAAGGCGTTGCGGCTGGCAGAAGGAATGGAACTGACCGTAGCTATTCCAAACGGCGGGAACTTTGACCCGAATATGGAACTGTTTTATGCCAGGCCGGTGGCCTCTGGTGGAGTAGATTGGAAGCCTGCCGGACAAAAATTCCGGCGCACCCTGAAACCTGCCCGTGCTGAGCTCAAAATTGACCCGGAATTAGGGGAACGCATTGCCGCCATACAGGTGCCTGAGTATCCCAAACCGGCGTTGCCGGCATACAAAGGCCAAATGCCACCTGAGCCCAAAATGCCAGTAGCGCCCTACAAACCAAGAGCGCCCAAAAAGCCGGAATGGGAAGTGATTCAAAAAATGTTTGCGCCCTCCGGAAATGTGGCTAAAATGAATAAAAAGGCCGCCAAAAAAGCACAGAATTACTACCAGGAGCAAACTGAACATTATGTACGAGACTCTGCCAAATATGTTCAACTGCTGGAGCGATATGAAAAAAATATGGCCGGATTCGAAAAAGCGAAGTTGAAGTACGCAGCAGACCATCGCAATTGGGAGGAGGAATTACAGGCTCGACTAACTTCTATTGCCATGTATCAGAGAGCATTACGCTTGCACTGTTACTCCAAAGCATTGGCCAAAGCACTCAAAACACAAGCTAAAAACATTCAAAAATATGCCGTTTACAGCAATCTTTATTGGGGATTGGATGATCTGGCAGCAGAACAATCACACGGCATGATGGTAATGGCTGGATTTTCCAGTGACCCCAAGAAAAACGCCAAAGTACACGGGAATCTGTACGAGAGCCTGATTGGAGTAAAGGTCATAGATCAATATCCACGGTATCAAAAAGTAAATCAGCTGGTGTATCAGTCGCTGCCGGCAGATACCAGCGGCAAGGATATAAGCCGGATGCTGGCCGCAACAGGCCTGCGGTCCCTTTCCGATAGTTTACAGGCTGAGTTAAAGGAAAAAAATCTGCTGAACACTCAGGATGCATCTGCGCAAAAAGCCATGCTCGGTTCCTATATAGCCAGTGTTAGTCAGTTAGGTTGGATTAATTGTGATCGCTTTTATAACGACCCGGCAGAAAAAATGCAGGTAGTGATTAATGAAGCGGAAGACGCTACCCTCTATGCCATCTGCAGCGACATCAAAGCCATGCTGCCTTTATATCCAAATGAACGCGGCCAGTATGTTGCCCAGGGGCTTCCTAAAGGTAAAAAGGTCACTATTATAGGCATCAAACTTCAGGATGGCATGGCGCAGTATGCACAAAAGGAAATGCTTGTTGGAGATAAAGCACCGGAAATGGCCTATCAGGCAATGCCGCTCAAAGAACTTAAAACAGAGTTGCGGAAGTTGAGCATTTGAGCATAAACTGGATATTTTGACATTGGATGTTGAAGCGTATTCTTAAGTGTTCGACCTTCAACCAGGTACAAAACAAGTCCAATGTCAAAATATCCAGTAATCTGTTATTGGAGCGCTGATTGATTTGCTGGCATCAAAATTGCCAGCCACATTCTTTTTTAATACTTTTTGTTTTAAATAAATTCGCTTTGTCGTACCTTGCGGTCAAAACCCAGAACGCTATGGTACAAATCGCCAACCCTATTTACGACGTCGTTTTTAAATATCTGATGAACGACGAAAAAGTAGCCAAGCTGCTACTGTCGGCCATCATTGGCCGGGAGGTGGTTTCCCTTGAGTTTCGGCCTACGGAACACCATTTTCCCGTAGGAGAATTGCTCGCCGTATTGCGCATGGATTTCAGCGCGCGCATCCTGGACGCCGAAGGCAATCAGGAACTGGTCATTCTGGAACTGCAAAAAGCCAAAATGGCCAGCGATATTATGCGCTTCCGGCGCTATCTTGGCGAGCAATACAGCAACAAAGAAAACGTGGTGCGCGAGCCTGCACAGGAATATCCTTACCGCAGAGCACTGCCCATTCTAAGCATTTATTTTCTGGGACATACACTGGCACATGTAAAAGCGCCTGTCGTAAGGGTCAATAGGAAGTACATCGATGCTGCTACCGGCGAGTATATTCAGGAAAAGGAAGCGTTCATCGAAAGCCTGACACACGACAGCATCATCATTCAGATCCCCTATTTAAAAGACCGCCGCCGCACCGAACTGGAACAGCTACTGGCCTTGTTCGACCAGTCGGCCGCCACTGATGATCCTCATTTTTTGACTGTGAACGAAGACGAACTCCCAGATCGTTACCGGCCACTGTTGCGCCGCCTGCAAACCGCCGTGGCTGACCCGACTGTGCGGGAAACTATGGAAGCGGAGGATGAACTGATTGAAGAAATAAAGGATTATCAGCGCCTGATTTCAGAGAAAGAGAAAACAATTGAGGCTAAAGAGAAAACAATTGATGCTAAAGAGAAAACAATTGAGGCTAAAGAGAAAACAATTGAGGCCAAAGAGAAAACAATTGAGGCCAAAGAGAAAACGATTGAGGCTAAAGAGAAAACAATTGGCGAAAAGCAAAAAGTTATTGAGCGTGCTGTTTTGAAATTCTATGATGCGGGTACAAGAATTGAAGATTTAGCCAGCATTTTTGACTTGAGTGAGAAAGAAGTGGCCGATATTCTAAAAAAACGTCAACTCTGAAAACAAAAGGTCAAAATCCATGCTCACCCACATCCTGCCCAAACTGCCCATGCGCAGCAAATCCGCCACCCGAGATTTCTATATCGGTCAACTGGGCTTTCAGCCCGTGGGGCGCCAGGATTTCGAAGGCTATCTGATGATCCAAAAAGACCACGTTGAGCTGCACTTCTTTGATTACCAGGACTTGAATCCATTGGAAAACTATGGCCAGGTGTATATCCGAACCGATAACATAGAGGCACTCTTCCAATCACTGCTGGATCAACAGGTGGCCATCCATCCCAACGGCCACCTCCAAACCAAACCCTGGGGACAAAAAGAGTTTTCCCTGCTTGACCCCGACCATAACCTGCTTACCTTTGGTCAAAGCCTGTAAAACAACTGGAGCGCAGGTTTGCCATTTTGTGTTTTAGTTCACAGAGAACGCCGGCACAAAAGCGCTGAAAGTATTGTAAAAGGTCAGTTCGTGCACCTTCACTTTCATATACCTTGTGAGGGGCAGACGGTGTACCATTTCCATCAAATCAACCTCGTTTTGGGCGGCAAATACTACCCAAAGCTTGGAGTTCTCAAGAGAAAGCGCATAATTCAGGATTTTACCCTCGCTGAGCAGGCGGTTCACCATGCTGCGTTGCTGGGGGATTTTACTTACAAACTCTTCCGGCAGATCTGTGGGAAGGGTAAAATCCACCATGTATTGAATGAGATTATTGTCCATGTTATTATTGTGGGAGTATTTGGTATTTCAGGTGGTTAAAGCCTGTTATAAAGTAACGTTCAAAAACCGTGCAAATTTTACAAAACAACAAACAAACTGCCAAGCCGTCAGTCCAACTTAACATATATTAAACATCTTCCCGGAATATCATTC
>DLXL01000059.1:0-172 GCA_003448025.1 Saprospirales bacterium
AATTTAAATTTTTTAATTTTGCTATTTGAGCTAATGTATTTACTAAATACTACTAATTAAACTTTTTTCATTACCTTTAATCCCATTATTAGTTTTTACTAAATTAAATGATTATGAAAAATTTGGTCAAAATCGTAGTTTTAAAAACAAGTCTCTCTCTCTCTCTCTCTCT
>DLXL01000059.1:355-4379 GCA_003448025.1 Saprospirales bacterium
TCTCTCTCTCTCTCTCTCTCAATTTTAAATTCTTCATTTGCGCAAAATTCGCAATTTGTTTTGCCGGTCAGTCTGGATGTAGCAAATTTTACAGGTATTGAAGCAACCAGGTGGCAACATTTAAGCAATATGGATAATATCCAATCCATTAACTTAGTGGAAGTGAGCGCTGTTCCAATAGGTATTTTAGAAGGTGGAAGTTTTACCTTTTCAATTCCAAGTGTAGACTCAAACCTGGTAGCACTTGGCCAGTTTATTCAAAAAGGCCAAAATGGAGATTATGTTTATTGGGCGAATCTTGCAGATAGTAGAGGTTACCTGGGGATATCGTCGAATTCTACTGGTAAAGTTGTTTATGTGCTGGTGGACGGACAACATTATATGATGTATTTATTAAGTAACAGGTATAACGCTTTAGTTAGAATAAATTCGACCCCTCCATTAGCTCCTCAATTATGCCCACCTGAATTAACGCCACCTAGCAATATTACATTTGAGAATAATTGTGATTTTGACCAAGATTGTCATGCAGTGGTTTCAGTATTAGTATTAGTCACACCTGAAGCAAGTAATTGGCTTGGTAGCAATTATGGACCTCTGGAAAGTGAACTTTATGTTTTATTAGGGCTTCATACTGTCAACTTTGCACTGATTAACAGTGGAGTTTACAACAAATCAGTGCGGTTTATTACTGAGCCATATGATTTCAATTTTCCCCAAGTACCAGATCCAGATATCGCTGATGATTTAGAGATTTTTGAAAATGATCCAATAGCCAATAATCTCAGAAATGCTACAAGAGCTGATCTAATGATGTTGTTAACTGATTCACGGTATTTTCCTTATTTGGGTGCAGTCCTTTTCGGTACAACCGGGCCTACATATGCCGGTTTTGTGAGTATGGAACATTTGTTTGCACCTTGGTTTACATTTGCGCATGAGCTAGGGCATTGTTTCAAGCTCAATCATAACCGAGTGAGCAATGGAGGTGATGTTTCTTATAATGGAGATGAATGTCCATTTGGTTGGCGGTTCCATAATACTTCAGGTTATGCGAGAAAATCCATTATGGCAATTATGAAACCCGAGGATATTGAACCAGGCGCCGTTTGCTTGTTAAACTATTCAAACCCGAATATTTCATTTGACGGAATACCAACCGGAACGTCGACCGACTATAATGCACGACAAGCTTCTCATACAATGTGTGAAGTAGATGACTATTTCTACGAGGAGGAATTAAGGGTAGATATTATTGGTCCTGAATTTGTGTGTGATGAAACTGTATCCTATTCGGCCAATATTACGCTTCCAGAAGCTGGAGTCCAAGGAGTTGGCCCATATAGTGTTCTTTGGAGAGTTAATGACAGTGAATTTTTCTCCTTGAACGATCCGGGCACTCTTATTGGGAATTCAAACCCAATTGTCATTACCTCCGGCATGATGCCAACTCCTGTTTTTTGGCTGTATGTATCTGTGTCAAGTGCAGACGGCGTAGTGGTAAATGATATTATGGAAGTAGATAATCCATGTGGGGTGCCAGTACCACTAGTAAGTGGTAACATTGACTATATTTTACCTGTTGATTATAAAAAAATGAGGTTGTTTCCTAATCCCGCAACAAACAAACTTCATGTTCAGATTTTGGATCAAAGTTCAGAAACAGACTTATCCTATACGATAATCAATACTTTGGGAGAAATTGTTATATATGAAAAAATCAGCTTTCTCCCGCAAATCCTTGAAATTGATTTAAAGTCGCACAGTATTCCACAGGGAGTTTATTATTTCTATTTCCAATCAGATACTTCAAAAAGCGTCTACAAATTCATTTTTCACCCATAAATTTCCATTGCCATGAAGTCTCCTGCGTACCTACTCCTTGCTATTCTGACCATTCTTTTTTGGCGTTGTGAAAAAGAATCGGGATTCCCGGATTATACCAGTAACCCATTGCCCCCAACTCCAGTTTATGTTCCTATTTATGAGCCGGGCGACACCTCCCTGGGAGCAGCTTGCGGACTTAAAGCAACACAACAGTGGCGCGCCTCCGTTTTTTGTAAATCGGCTTTTCTGGACTCCAGCAAGATTTCAATTAAAATTTTTACGTATGCAAAAGATGGCTATAGCATTAGAGAGTTCCTAACATTTAATGCTATTTCAAAGAAGGAAGGTGAGCGTCAATATAGTTTCTATATAGATCCTTATGCTACACCTATGAATGATCAGGTTTATTCTTCCTACAGCATTTGGACATCAGATGGGGATGTACTGGAGGATTCCTACCGCTTAGACACCACAGATACGCATAATAAGCTCATCATTACCAAAATTGATTTGCCAAACAAGCGGGTAGAAGGTAAGTTCCACGTTTCTTACGATATAAAAGAACCTCGGGCAAGCCCGATTAACCCCAAAGAGGTTACTTTTTCGGAGTGTAGATTTTGGGCAACGATTCGGGATAGACTTAGAATAACTTCACCCCATANNCCGTTTTTTGTAAATCGGCTTTTCAAGATTCCAGCAAGATCACTTTACAATTCTTTACGTACAATAAAAATGGATTCACAAGGGAACATATCGTACTAGGATCTTTCCCAAAGGTAGGAGGAGAAAGGCAATACAGATTATTTGGCGTTTTGTATACCGAGCCCCCAATTGATGTAGTTTCTACCGGATATGGCATTTGGACATCAGATGGGGATGTACTGGAGGATTCCTACCGCTTAGACACCACAGATACGGATAATAAGCTCATCATTACCAAAATTGATTTACCAAACAAGCGGGTAGAAGGTAAGTTCCACGTTTCTTACGATATAAAAGAACCTCGGGCAAGCCCGATTAACCCCAAAGAGGTTACTTTTTCGGAATGTAGATTTTGGGCAACGATTCGGGATTGACTTAGAATAACTTCACCCCATACATCATCAACCACGCAATCGCCAGAACGGAGGTAGCTATTACTACGCCACGCATGGCCTTTTCCCATCTTCTTTTGCGGAATCGGCTCAGGATAAACAGGTTTAAGGCAATAGCCACAATGGCCAGGGTGCGTTCTCTGAAGTTTTCAGAAAATCCGATGCCGCTGGCGGCGCCTTTGATTTCTAACAGGGAGAACAGGTTATACAAAACCATAAAGCCGGCGGCAGGAATCAAAATGCCATAGAGCAAGCCTACCCAAATTTCATCACGTTGTATCATAGGTCAATAACTGTTATTCCAGGTCTTTTAGTACCGGGATGGCAGGATAATTAGTGAGGTCATGCATGGATGGAACAATGGAAATGAATCCGTTTTCCAGGGCCCATATATCCGTATCCTCTGCATGATCGTTGTTTACAAAATCTCCGCTGAGCCAATAATAGGGGCGCCCGGCAGGGTCGCGGCCTTCAATCATTTTCTCAATCCAGCGGGCATCTGCCTGCCGGCAAACTTTCATCCCGCGTATTTGCTCAGAAGCCAGTTTGGGTATGTTGACATTGAGCAGATAGCCATGTTGAAAAGGCCGTGCAAGCATATATTCCATGATTTTACGGATGTAAGGCTTGGCTGGCTCAAAGTCGGCGTCAAAGCTATAATCCAGCAACGAAAATCCAATGCTCCGGATACTTTCCAGGGCCGCTTCCATGGCAGCCGACATGGTGCCTGAGTAAATAATATTAATGCTGGCGTTACTGCCGTGGTTGATACCGGATACACAAAGATCAATATTCCGATCTTTTAAAATCACGTGTTTGGCCAGTTTCACACAATCCACCGGGGTGCCTGACGACTCCCAGGATTCAATTCCAGGGAAGGCATTGACTTTATTGAGTCGGAGTGGCTCGTGGATGGTAATCGCATGGCCCTTCCCGCTTTGTGGAGAATCCGGGGCAACTACGACAACATCTCCCAGGGTAGCGGCCACTTCAACCAGGGCCCGAATGCCGGGTGCAACGATACCATCGTCGTTGGTAACAAGAATCAGAGGTTTGGACATGCGGCAAAAATAGGGGATAAGATGTTGGCATAAGGATAAGAA
>DLXL01000059.1:4507-7967 GCA_003448025.1 Saprospirales bacterium
TTATTATTAGGTTTTTAACCTGAATTTTGACATCTAGTTGGTTTTCAGGCTATAAATTCAAAATTCTGCCATAACCTTGCAGAAAATTATAATAACACCACTGCCCTTATCACCAGCAAAATTATTTGCCATGAAACACATTTTGCCACTATTTTGCTCTTTATTCATGGTTTCGATTTTAAGTGCACAGGAAGTTACCTATGTACTATTTAATCGGGATTGCATGAGTCAATTGGAGTATCTGTATTCCTATCCGAATGTAAAAGGAGATAATTCCGTTTGGGCTTATTCCATCAAGCCGAATGTTCAGGAGCATTTTATTTTCATGACCAAAGGAGCCGGTCATTATTCTCCCGAACTTCCGGAGGGGACCATTTCCTGCAGTAAATTGAATCTGGATGATGCTTTTGTTGCCAATATCAATCGGGACGCTCAGCAAATGCTGATCGTATTTCAGCGCCAAAGCGGTGGATATTGGTTGATGCCTGTAGGCTCAGCAACCTTGATAGCCCGCAGCAATTCCCGTTATTGGGTGCGTTCCAGCCAGGGCGCTTTCCAATTTGACACCCTCCGCCTGGTAAACGAGCAGAATCTGGCCGTAGCAGGTTCTCCAACAGCAGCCTACTTCTCAGGCTTAAAACTTAACAACTGCCTCATGGAATATTCATTCCGTTGTGAGCCGGTTAAATCCGGGCTGCTACGCTCGGATTTTCAATTCATACCCAGCATTGGTATCCTGAATGACCGAACTGGAAATAGTGCCGCTCAAGCCATGGAGAACGAACTTCAGTTGGTTCGGGTGAACGGGAAGGAGCTGGATGATTACCTGAAAGAATTATGCCCAGAAGGAGCAGGCAAGATTACCATGTCCAAATACCAAAAGATTACCGGTTATGGCGACACCGAGTACAATGCTGATAAGGAACTGAGTTCCATTATGCAAAAGGAGCAGGACGAAACGGCTCCTGCTACCTATAGCACAGATGACATGGCTTGTGCAGAAATCTGGGAGCCAGGATCACATATTGTTCAGAAAGGTGAAAATCTGCGCGCGATTGCCCGCACTTATAAAGTTTCAGAACAACAATTGGTCAAATGGAACAAAATTACCAATCCGGATCGCATTGAAATTTGTCAGAAAATTTGGCTGAAACCACCGCCAACTGTGTCGCAGAACAAACAGAAACAGACGCCAGTTGCTAAAACACCCTATGTTGAATCGGGTAAGACCGTCAAGGCTCAGGGGATATCGCCAAATAAAAATGAACCGGTTAAGCGTCCGGTCGCAAACAATTCGGCTACTGGTAAGCAGCCGGAATACGAGATTGAAACGTTGCAAAAGCCAAGGATTCATACCGTACTCCGTGGAGAGTTTTTGAGTAAGATAGCCAAAATGTACGGATGCCCGGAGGAATGCATCCGGATTGCCAACAATATGCCGCTTGAAGGGGATGAAACGTTGAACATAGGGCAGCAATTGATTATTCCGGAGTGTACCTGTACCTTAAACGGCAAGGTGATTAACAAACCTAAGCCAGAAATCCCGGAAACGAAACCTGCTACAACGGTAAAAAAGCAGGGGGCGCCTGAAACGCCTGTCGCGAAACCTGTTCGAAAAACCAAAGTAGACCTTGATGACGAATCTCCTATGGTTTACAATTACGATGAGGGTGATGTAGCACCTCAGAAAACAAAAAAAACCGATCTGACGGAAGATTCTTCTTTCTATGAGGATGAACTGAACAAAGTCAGCGAAAAAGCGAAAGAGCCTGTTGCAACAAAGAAAAAAACGGACGGTACGGCGCCGAAGGTTCCATTATTCCGGGAACATCATGTTAAACAGGGAGAAACGCTGAAATCAATAGCAACCAAATACCGAGTAGATGCAGCTGAACTTTCTCAGGTAAATGGTATGGATCCTAAAGAAAGCCTGATCCCGGGTAAGTTGATCCTGATCCCGATAGAAGAAGAATAAGGTGCTGAACAGGGGTTAGTAGTGACCTCTTTTTCGTAGCGGGTGCAAGGCTCATGGCTTTGTACCCGCTTTTGTTTTTCTAATCATTTGTGAATCTTACAAATAATTTAAGCATTTAATTGATTGATTATCAATATATTTAGAATTTAATAACAATTAGGAGTATACGAATGGCACGGGTTTTGGCATTTATGGTATATCGCTCACAAACTGATTGCGATCCTCCCATTATGAAAAAGAACAAAGCGCTCGTTACAGTATTCGCACTTGCCTTTCACCTGGTATTAATTTTCTGGGCATTCCAACAGATGCAATGAATGAAGGAGATTGTATTATAGATTTTTTTACCGCAGAGGCGCGGAGACGCAGAGGGCACGACGGCGCACCCTCTGCGTCTCTGCGGTAAAAAAAACTCTGAAGAACAGTCACTATTATTTCCGCTCCATCCAGCAGGCTATTTTGAGCGTTAATTTATCCCGTACAATTTTTCCTACCAGATCGTCATATTTTCCCTGATCCGGGAAATGCATATCATTCAAGCCATGCGAATAAATAAAGGATGGTTGAATGCGCCACTGCTTCATTTTTATTTCCACCCCTAACCCCAGGTCGGCAGCAATCCTTTCCTGATTGATATGTAGAAAGGACGTTGAATTGGCAAACAAATTCCAACCTACTCTGGGGCCAACTATAACACATGCGCGCACAGGCGCATTTTTTTTGCGTGGATCTACCATCTTGCAATGTAAAGGAAGTTCAATATCCATAAACCGGTAACTTCTGGGTCCATCAGGTCGATAGTTAATCACTTGATTAACCAGGCTCATACCTATTTCAGGTTGGAAGTACAACCAGGGCAAAAATGCTTTTTGAGCAAATCCTCCCACTGAAAAACCCGCCTTAGGACCATCAGACCAGGCCAGGGGTGATTCCGGTTCTATTTTGCCCAAAGTTTCCAGAGCAATGGACTGATGATCCAATCCTGAAAAAAATCCCCAGTTCCAGCGTGGCTTTTCTTTGTTTTGTGCGATCAAGCACCAGGGTGTTATTAGCAATAGTAAGATCAGTTTGTTTTTCATGATGATCGCTTTATTATGCAGGAGAAAAGTCAACATATCCATATTCCATCATTCTACCTCCCTTTGACACTTATTCGGTCAGGTGGGTTGCCGTTGTCGAACTGGAAGGAATTGGCCACTGAGATGCCTGATTGGGTAAGCATGGAGAAACAGGCGGCCAATCTGGCTGCAGCGATCCTGATTTTGATGGATAACCTGTTGGCCGTACTAACAGAAGGCCCGGAAAGGACCCGACTTTATAATACGAGAAAGGCTTTTTTTCAGGATCGCAGACTGCCTTCAAGTTTTCTTCTGCATATACCGGATGGTGAAGAGCTTTTTAGCCAGATCAAAGCGTGGGAAGCGTTACAAAAGGCTCGAAATGCTGCTTTAGTTCAATTTGGCCAGGCCATATTAACAGGGTAGC
>DLXL01000052.1:0-1585 GCA_003448025.1 Saprospirales bacterium
ATTGTATTAGCACATGATTTTTGATACACAAAGGCATGGAGGGCACAAGTATTTTTTCTCTTTGTGCCCTCCATGCCTTTGTGGATCAAAAATCATGTGGCGATACCGTTTTTTCCCCGGTTAAAAGACAACTCCAAGATTTTGCACTTTTGTTTTTACCCCCAGCCTACTCCCCGGTTTTTGAGCCCTTCCAGGGTTTCTTTTAATTTTTGGTCAATGATGGCTTTTTCCTTTTGAATGGACGCGTTTGCTTCATGCAACCCCACTTCGGTATCCACTTTAACTTTGTTTTTTACCTGATTGCCCAGCAAAGTAGTTTTTTCCAGGTTGGCCATTTCATACTCATGCTCTTGCTGATGAAGCACATAATCATAAGGGCTTCTGTAGGAGATTAGCTTTACCAGGATGGGCGCCGTTTCCACAGCAATAAAAAGCAATGTAATAAACAGACTGGCCCACCAAATAGCCAGGCTTTTCCCAGAAAGCCGGGAAAGTGCATCAATTCTGGCTGCAAACCCGTTGTATTTGCCTCTGTCTAATTGTGCAATATCTTTTTGTGCAGCCGTTTCCAATTGTTGGGCAGCGAGTTCTTTTTCCCTTGCAAGCGGTTGATTTTCATTTACATAGGCCATTAATTCAGCCTGTG
This sequence comes from Saprospirales bacterium, assembly GCA_003448025.1. Lineage (GTDB taxonomy): Bacteria > Bacteroidota > Bacteroidia > Chitinophagales > Saprospiraceae > M3007. The sequence continues at coordinate 647 of DLXL01000052.1, forward strand.
CCTGGTCTGCTGCATCTTTTTTAGCCCGATAAATAGGCCCCAAATTCTTTTTTCGGGATCCACCAGTGCCATCGGCCTCCTGAACAGCAGCTTTTGCCAGAGAATCCCGATAGGCCGTTTTGGCAGTAATATCCATTTTGATCTGCATGGCTTGCGCACGAAAAGATTCGATTTGCGCATGGTACCGGTCCTTTCCCCGGTCTTCCTGTAGTTTAAACACTTCCTGCTCCATTTGAAGCATTTCTGCCTGGATCTCTTTTTCAAAGATTTTAAGTTCCAACGGTTTAGAAATGACCAAAGCAAGCAATACAGCCATCAACATTCGTGGAAATGCTACCAAAAAATCACGCCACCACTGACCATTACTTTTCATGCTCATTACGATATATCGGTCCAGGTTAAAAATCATTAGGCCCCAGACCAGGCCGAATGCGATGGCCATTCCATAGGAGTCAAAGACTGTAAATAAGGCATAAGAAGAAGAAAAAAAAGCCAGAACTCCGGTGAAGAATACCGTTGCCCCTATGCCGGTGTACTTGTTACGATCAGTTGGGCATTGCTCCAATACGGAATGCTCTACACCTGAGCAAAAAAGAAAAAAATCTTGTATGTTTTTCATAGCTAAAAGTTAGTCGAGACAAAGCAAGAAGATAACGAACAAAATGTATTTCTATTTTCGATTAACAAAGTACTTGGCTATACCAAATAGCCTTCCCTTATTTCTATTATGGTTCAAAGTGTAGAGGTGCAGAATTCGGTTTACCTTTGTTGAATGAAAGTTCACACGCTTGATCTTCAATTTCAAGGCGTTTCCCGTTCCATTGCTGTTTTCGTTTTGGAGGGTTCATCGGGCCTTGCATTGGTGGAATGTGGTCCGGCCTCTACCCTCCCCCACCTGAAACTGGTTTTGGCCGATCATGGCTGGAAGATGAAGGACTA
>DLXL01000052.1:1733-3519 GCA_003448025.1 Saprospirales bacterium
GATCATGGCTGGAAGATGAAGGATTTCCAACATGTTTTCCTTTCCCACATTCATTTTGATCATGCCGGCGCGGCCTGGGCATTTGCGGATCAGGGCGCCCAGATCTATGTACATCCCAAAGGTTTGCCCCATTTGGCGCAACCGGAAAAACTCTATAATTCCGCCAGGATGATCTATGGAGATCAAATGGATACGCTTTGGGGCGAAATGCGCCCTATAGCTGAACCATCATTGTATGCTCCGGAGCATGGAGAAACCATACGAGCCATTGGGCTTAGCTTCCGCGCCTGGTATACCCCTGGCCATGCGGTACATCATATTGCCTGGGAGGTAAAAGATCATTCCGCCAACGAGTCCATCATTTTTACCGGGGATGTTGGCGGAGTACGCATGGGCGACGGTCCGGTAATGCCTCCCTGCCCCCCACCGGATATTCATGTGGAAGACTGGCAGCAATCCATTCAACTATTACGGGAATTACCTTCCCAACGCTTGTTTCTTACCCATTATGGCGAGATTAAGGATAAAATGAGTCATCTTGAATCGCTGGAGCTACGACTCCTGTCATGGGCTAACTGGATGCGCCCCCATGCAGAAAAGCTAGTACCGGCAGAATCGTTGGTCCCTGCCTTTCGGGCATTTGTGCAGGAGGAGCTTATTCAGGCCGGCGTGCCTGCTGATGACCTTCCACGTTATGAGGCTGCTAATCCATCATTTATGTCGGTAGCCGGGTTGCTACGCTATTGGAAGAAAAAACTCACAATTACTCCATAATGCCATATGATGCTTAACGAGCTAAACGACCTTAACGTACTGATTGTAGGGGATGTCATGATCGACCGGTACTTAACCGGCTCTGTGAGTAGAATCTCACCGGAGGCGCCTGTGCCTGTAGTGTTACAAAAATCTGTGGAAGACCGGCTGGGTGGTGCGGCTAATGTAGCCCTTAATGTAAAAGCGTTGGGAGGAATCCCTTTTTTATGTAGCCTTATCGGAGATGATCAGGATGGAGCCCGGTTCATGGAACTTATGACATCCGAGGGCCTTCCCAGATTAGGCATAAGGGTTTCAGAGAATCGATGCACTACAGTTAAAACAAGGATACTCGGCAATCACCAGCAGATGCTTCGGATTGATCAGGAAGATACGCACGATATTACTCCGGAGGATGAATCCATACTGCTTCAAAGGGTAACCACGATTATGGATCATGATCCAATTCGGGTCATGATTCTTCAGGATTATAACAAGGGCATTTTGTCTGAAAGTGCCATCCATCAATTGATTAAGGAAGCTAATAAGCGGGATATATTCATCGCGGTGGATCCCAAAAAGGCCAATTTTTTTGCGTATAAGGGCGTACACCTTTTTAAACCGAACCTCAAGGAGGTTCGGGAAAGTATCCCTTTTCATATCGATACATCGCTGGATTACCTTCAAAAAGCTTCTGATTTTCTGCGGGAAAAACTGCACAACAAATACACGATGTTGACATTATCAGAAAAAGGCTTATTTTTGGATGCAGGGAACGGTGGTAAACAATACCCAACCATTCCCAGGAACATTTCCGATGTAAGCGGTGCGGGCGATACGGTCATCAGTGTAGCTGCCATGGCACTTGCTATAGGCATGGATGAAACAACGGTTGCACGATTGTCTAATCTCGCAGGCGGGCAGGTTTGCGAATCGCCCGGTGTAGTGCCGGTAAATCGGGAAAGACTGGAAAAAGAATTAGTTCAAAGTGCGGGTTAAGAGCATGTTGGGGATTTTCTGACGGAGTCAAAAA
>DLXL01000554.1:0-4217 GCA_003448025.1 Saprospirales bacterium
AAACCTCATAAACCCCATAAACCCTCCCAACCCTACTGATTTCTAATTTTCGCGGCATTGCAGGACCACCAAATGGCTGCGAGGCCAACCATTGCAAAGGCTATCGGGAGGCTCCAGGCTTTGGCGACAAACCCAATTAATACCGGCCCGCCAAAGAATCCAATCATAGCAAAGGTGTTCATTGTAGCCAAACCGGCCCCATCGGCCATTCCGGGTATCTTGGCTGCTGCTGCATACAAAACAGGAGCTCCCAAAGACACTCCTGCTCCTACCATCGCAAACCAAACCAATGCCCATGGCATTACAGGCAGGAAGGCGAGAAGGAGCATTCCTGCTGCTGCGATAGCGCCACATATCCGGAGCATTTTAGGGGCGCCAAAATTTGCAATGAGGCCATCCCCAAAAAAGCGCCCTCCCGCCATGAAAAGGGCATAGGCCGAAAATCCCCATCCAACTGCGTAAGGTTCACTTTGTACTACTTCACGCAAAAAAACAGCCGACCAGTCTGCCATGGTACCTTCCGTGATATTCGTACACAGGCTGAGTAATATGATAGTCCACAGTGCGGCACTGGGCCAGGCAAATTTTTGCCCTGCCTGTTCCCTGCGCACGTTTTTTTCCCGGGATTCCAGAGGTAGTAAGTCTGTGCGAAGCATAATGGACACAACTAATACCAGCATCGCTACAGCACCTGACCATATGGCTGGGGTAATTCCAAGGCCTATGCCGGTGCTTGCCAAAGCAGATCCAGCCATTGCACCGGCAGACCATAAACCATGACTCGTTGCCATGATGCGCGTTTGGTCCCGAATTTCTACCTTGGTGGCACAGGTGTTAATCGCTACATTGACGGTAGCAAATCCGGCGCCTGCAATGAATAAAACCAACCCAAGTAAGATTACATCAGGCGCCAGCATGGGTAAAGTAAAAAATACCGCAGTGAGTGCCAAACTTAGCAATGCCGTAACCGGAGCACCCAGTCGATGTAAAATAGGTACGGAAAAAGGATTCATGATCAATACTCCTCCTTGCAGGGCGAGCAGCAATAAACCCAATTCAGCCTCATCAAGTCCAAACTTGAGTTTTACAAAGGGTATCATGGCAGCCCAGGTGCCAAATAGAAACCCCTGGGAGGCGAATACCGTTCCAATGGTTCTGGACGTACGGTTACGGGCGTATGAAATCAGGTGGTCAATCATTCCGAAAAACAAAACGGCCTCCGAAATGGTCGGAAGCCGATTGGTACGGGCAAAGATAATGGGTATCCTGAATGCTTAGGTTATGTTTTAGAATCCGGATTGTGTTTTTGCAGGTGGATACCCTGAGCTAATCATTTTTTAAATTTTTCCACGCGTTGGTCACCTACGTACAGCGTGTAGTCGCCTTTTGGAAGTGTTTCAATACTTAAAAACCATTCGGCGCATTTGGATGAAAAGCATTTTTCAATAACAGCTTCACCAGCGGCATTGCATACTTTGATTTTTAAGCATTTCATCGGCATTTCATCAGCTACCAGGTAAATCCTTTTTTGAGAAAAGACCACTTTAATGTCCAAAGGATTTCCATCGGAGTTGAGGGCTGCGGTGGTGGTTGCGGTAGCGGTAACTGGCGAACATTCACAAAGATCGCCTGTTCCGGTGTTTAAAAAATGGGTAGCTTGAGCTTGTGTCAGTACCAGGAAAAAGGAGAGCACAGCAAAAAGTTTCGTTTTCATATTTCAAAGCTTTAATAGTTGTCAAAAGTCGGTCTGATAGACAAAGGTTCACTTAAAATGGTTGCACCTGTACGGGTAAAAACGATAGATCGTTGATTTTTACGGATGAACAACCATTTTTCGGGTTCGAATTATTCCAGTTCTTACCAGACTTTTGAGCGCTTGATTTTGTTACAAAATTCTCACACACCATGAAGTTTTATTTAACCGTTTTATTGGGCTTTGTTGTTCAATTTCTCTGGGCGCAGCGTCCAGCCTCTGCAGATACTGCATATGTCCGTACCCACTACACGAAAAGGGAGGTCATGATTCCAATGCGTGATGGTAAACAGCTGTTCACTTCTATATATTCACCTAAAGACCAAACCCGAACCTATCCGGTCATTATGCGGCGCACCCCATATTCCTGCTCTCCATATGGTGCCGATAGCTATCCGTATTCTTTTCAAAACATGAATCTGGCTAAGACCGGTTACATCTTTGTTTTTCAGGATGTGAGAGGTAAATACATGAGTGAAGGTGAATTTGTGGATGTTCGTCCTTTCCGTGCCGGAGCAAAAGGTAAAACCGATGTGGATGAGGCTACTGATACCTATGATACGGTGGATTGGCTGCTAAAAAACGTTTCCAATAACAACGGAAGGGTAGGGGTCATGGGAATTTCCTATCCTGGTTTTTATGCCACGATGGCTATTCTGGCCGGGCATCCCGCCATCAAGGCGGTGTCACCTCAGGCGCCGGTAACAGATTGGTTCATTGGCGATGATTTTCACCACAATGGAGCCTTTATGCTCATGGATGGATTCTCATTTTATTCCGGTTTTGGGAAACCCCGCCCCAATCCAACTACAGAAGGTCAGGCAGGTTTCAACAATTGGAATACACCGGATAATTATGATTTTTTTCTCAAAGCAGGCGCTCTTCGGAATTTTGGGACAAATTATGGCATGAATCAGATCCCGTTTTGGAATGAGTTGATGTCACATCCCAATTATGATAAATGGTGGCAGGCCAGAAATCAACGTCCCCTTCTGAAAAATGTTAAACCAGCGGTTATGACTGTTGGCGGATTGTTTGATGCGGAGGACTGCTGGGGCGCCTGGAATACGTATAAATCGCTGGAAATACAGAATCCGGCATCTCATTCCAATCGAATAGTGATGGGGCCTTGGGTACATGGCGGCTGGGCTCGCGGTACAGGTGAAAGACTTGGAAATGTCCATTTTGGTTCTTCAACCAGCCCATTTTATGAAAAGGAGATTGAATTTAAATTCTTTGAATACTACCTTAAAGATCAGGGCACCATGGATTTGCCGGAGGCATATGTATTTGAAACCGGTAGCAATCAATGGAAAACCTATGAAAGCTGGCCCCCCAAAGGTACAACCCAACAGAAGTTCTATTTCCATGATAAAGGGAAACTGTCAACCCAGGCGCCAGCAGGCAATGCCGGGTTTGATCAGTATATCAGTGATCCTGCCAGGCCGGTACCTTATACAGAGGATATACATTTAAGGAGAACCCGTGAGTACATGACAGATGATCAGCGGTTTGCGTCCAGAAGACCTGATGTTTTGGTGTATGAAACGGAAGTGCTGCAACAACCTATTACCGTTACCGGAACGGTTATTGCCGATTTGTGGACTAGTTTGAGTACCACGGATGCCGACTTTGTGGTTAAATTGATTGACGTGTTTCCGGATACTTTGAAAACCGAAAGTAAAAGCGTGCCATTGGGTGGGTATCAGATGTTGGTCAGGGGGGAAATTTTCCGCGGACGTTACCGGGAGAGTTTTGAAACACCCAAAGCGTTTGAGCCAAATCGGGTAACACAGGTCAAGTTTGAGTTGCCGGATGTATCGCATACCTTCCTGCCGGGACACCAACTCATGATTCAGGTGCAAAGTAGCTGGTTTCCGCTGGCCGACCGTAACCCACAGCAGTTTGTGAATATTTATGAAGCCAGGGATGAAGACTTTGTGCCCTGCACCATCCAGGTGCATCATTCCACCATGGGGGCTTCGGGAGTTATATTGCCCGTTTTGAAACTATAAAGGTTGGCAATAAAAACCTGCCTTTCAGGTCTTTTTATGCATACAACGTACATGAGCCACCCCCAGCATACTGGAGGTGGCTCATGTGTACTATTTATCCCGGGAATGCCAGGGATAGCGTTATTTGCGGTTAAATACCACTTTGTAGCGCTTGTTATCCGGTTCTACGATTTCAGCCGTCATACTTGATTCCGTCAGCACAGTGATTTCCCAGGTTTTTTGCTCTCCGGTGTTGTACAGCAAGGTAACATCCTGTTTGGAATCATCTTCCGTCCAATCTCCACTGTAAGATTGAACCACCGGATTGGAAAGTGGAATAATGGTGGTTACATCCAGATTGAACTCATTAGAGGATTGAAGATCCAGGTCAAAAATAAATGAGCCTGTTACATTTTGATCAGCTACCGTGACTTCAACGGATTGCCAGTTGCCAACCAGTTGATCTTTAT
>DLXL01000554.1:4368-5345 GCA_003448025.1 Saprospirales bacterium
CCAACCAGTTGATCTTTAAAGGTTTTTTCTTTTTTGCAGGAGATAAAGGCGGGGGCCAGCAACAGGAAAGCAGCAAGGTTCAAAACTGCATTTTTCATGATAGAAAAAGATTGATAAGGTGAAATGAAATGGACCATTGGAAGTCCGTTTGTAATCGGTTTACCTATAAATGTCCAGTTGCAGCAAAATATTCCAACCTTACCACCGCTTTAACGCAATCCTAAGAAAGGCTATTAAGGATTCGTTTACAAAAGCTTGGTATGCATTAATTTTGTCATATTCGTATTTTTAAAACTGGAATAATAATTGCCTATTGTAACTTCGCTTGCCGGTTTACGTCAATAAGCCATCAACAAATAATCCCTTCAGCGCTCTCGGTGGATCGTATATTACATTCACGCAACCTTTTCCAACTGATGATGCAAAAAAAATACGCTGTTTTAGTAGCAGTACTGCTCCTCTCTCAAATGGCTATTGCCCAATTGAAATATTTGAATGTGACTGTTAGTGTAAACGGAGGCTACTCTGAATTGCTGCACAAAACCGATTTTCGAGGCAAGGAACCGGTTTATGACCTTTACAATGTAATTGCCAAATCTCATGGTGGCCAGGATGAATTTACCTGGGAGGATTTTTTAGAAACTTATGACATCAACGACCGTTTTGGTCAGCCCAGGTTGGGTTTTTCAGCACAAATGACCTACAGAGACTGGCCGATCAAGTTGCTGGGAGAAGCGATGACTTCATCGTCCTCCTATACAAGAGCCTCCTATTCTGCCACTATGGGCCTGGGAAAAGATTTTTATTTTTCAGACAGTTCCTGGTACTGCTCCTTTTTAACCGGCTATAAACTGGTTATCAGGGATTTTGGTTTTGGCGCAAATACGTTTATTAACAGTGTGGGCGACGATCAGACTCGGGAGGATCTTTCTTCCTTTTTTGCCCCTGTAGAGCCACTTGGCCGACCCTCTGGTGAT
>DLXL01000554.1:5487-6432 GCA_003448025.1 Saprospirales bacterium
GATGGAGTGTTGGGGTGGAAGGCTTTTACGAGTTGGACCTCACAGATAAAATTGTGCGGAGTTCACGAATGACCAACTACGGGGCACAAGTGTATGTGCGGTGTAAAATTTTGGGTAAAAATCCGGAACCCAACCGCTATTATCCCAATCCGGGGGGAGGGCGAAGGAATTGATCAGGCGCCCTTCTGCGGAAGTTGCATGTTCAGTGTTTCCAGTTTTTCAACAATGGTCTTAGCCATAAAATAATCACGGTACCAACGATTGTCTACCGGGCATATATACCATGGGGTTGTACTCTTGTTAATGGCATATTCGTAGGCTTCCATGTATTGATCCCACTTCTTGCGTTCCTCCCAGTCACCGTCGTTATGCTTCCAGTATTTGGATGGGTCATCCAGCCTCTGTTGCAGTTGAATGCCTTGCTCCTCATGGGAAATATGCATGTAGAACTTAAAAAGCAAGGTGTTATTGTCAAACTGGATTAAGTCTTCAAAGGCATTAATGGCTGACATCCTTTTTTCAACGCGCTCCATATCGATCCAGTTATGCACACGCTGAATCAGAATGTCTTCATAATGACTGCGGTTGAAGATGGTGGTCATGCCTTTTTGTGGCACCCATTTGTGCACACGCCACAGAAAGTCGTGGCCAAATTCTTCTTCCGTTGGTTTTTTGTAACTCACAAGGTCCAGGCCCGCAATGGTGCATTGGTGGAAAACATTTCGAACTGCACCATCTTTACCACTTCCATCCATTCCCTGCAGGATGATCAGCATGGAATATTTACCTTCCGCATACATCAAATGATGTAACTCACCGAGTCTGGCTACCAGTTTTTCGGTTTTCTTTTTGATATCCTTTTTATCGAGCCCCTTTGGAGCCTCGGTAGAGATTTCCGCGAGTTTGATCATACGGATGGTGTTTTAGTGATTTGGTGTTTTAGTG
>DLXL01000172.1:0-2960 GCA_003448025.1 Saprospirales bacterium
CCCCATAAACAAAAAAGCCACCCCGGAATTCCGGAGTGGCTTTTGATACTGAATGTATCTGTATTAAACTTACAGCTTGGTGTAAACAGTAGACGTGCAGTTATCGGAGAGGATAGTGCTGGTAGTCTCGTCAGTTACCGTGTAAGTGATATTGATGGTGATGTTACCGTCGTTTTTCTCAATGGTACCTGAACCTTCAACGAAAAACTTATCTCCATCTGGCTCCTGACGTGGGATAGAAATAGTTTCACAATCAATAGTAGCATTTACCGCGTTTGAAAACAGACCCCAAAAGTTTGTGATCTTAACATCTACTTCACCGTTAGCAGTGATTGTAACGTTGTAGGAAGAAGCAGGGCTGGCAGAGCAGTCTTCAACCACATTGTATTGACCAACGAAATCTTTTTGTTCGAATTTGCAATCGTCACCGCATGCAGTGGTGAACATCAGAACTGCACCAAGCAAAAGGGCTGGAAGAATCAAGAGTTTTTTGTTCATGTTTTGGAACATTTTGTGAAAGGTAATGGAATGGTTGTTATTGTTCGCCGCAAAGGTAAATAATCCGCTCCATCTAATAAAACAAACGAAACGTTATTACCCGCAGTTCTAATGATAACGACGTGTAAATGGCTTAATTGTCACCTATAACTATCAATTTTTTCTGTTGAATGCCTTTTTTTAACATAATTTCCAAGGTATACAACCCGGAAGCGCCACTTAACACCAGGTCCATTTTACCATTCTTTAGCCATTCAGCGGGGTCTATTTCCCGCAGCAACCGACCATCAGGAGACCAGATGCGCACCTGTTGGAGTTCTGAAGCAAGTCCTTCCATCAAGGCTATCTGCACCGTTTCACCACTGGTAACCGGGTTTGGATATACACTGATGGCCGATGCATCGGGTTCTTCAGTAGCAGATGTTGCCACCAAAACAAAGCACTCTGAATCTGTACAGCCCAGGGCATCTGTAGTTGTTACGCAATATTCGCCGGCAGGCAGGTTGGTGAGGGATAAAGTCGTAGCGCCGTTGCTCCAAATGGCTGCTACTGGGAAGGTCCCGCCAATTATTTGCACCTGAATGGCGCCGTTGGATGCTCCCTGACCACCTGGATGGGTAATAACGCCATTTATATTGGGTGGATTGGGTTGTGAAAGGACAAGTGCATTGGTGGCAAGTCCGGTGCATCCCGGCACGTCAGTGATAAATAGTTCAGGCAAAACAGGCGTTGGCATACCGTTTGGCCCAATTTCCACCTCGGTTATGACGAACTGACAGGTATTGGTAGTGGATATTTCCTGTCCCTGATACACCCAGGAAAAAGAAGGGTTAAAGACATTGGTTTGGGCAGTGAGCAGCACTGCAATGGAATCAAATTGACAAGGCATGGTTACAGTGCCTACTATTTTGCCGGATGGGTAGGTTTTTTGATCGAAGAAACTCATATTGCGGGAAGCCACACACCCCTGCCAATTGATGGTCAGTTTGTGTGATCCACCGGTGCTAATGGTATCGCAATGGGTGATTGAGGTTGGAACATTATTATGAAACCACTTATAGCTGGCGCCTGGCACGTCCGCAACGCATTGGATAGAAATTGGATACTGGCATGTCAGGTATGCGCCATCCGGCAAGAAAATCAACAAAAATCCGGGATCGGCTTTTTCTATTGGTATCGTTTTTTGCGCCGTACAGCCATTCGCATCTTGTACGGTAACGGAAAAAGTGCCTGAAACGGCAAAAAATGCTTGTTGGGTAGTTTGGCCGTGAGACCAATTGTAGGTGTAATTGCCTGCCCCGCCAGTTACCTCCAGGGTAGCTTCCCCCAGGATATTGTTGCAGCCTACGGCCAGCACATTTTGTGGCGTGATGGTTATGACTTCCGGATCGGGCAAATCCAGCGTGAGTACTTCCTGGTGACTGGCTCCGGTAACAGTTACGGTATAGGTGCCGCCAGGCAGGTTGAGCTGTTCATAAAAATTAGCTGGAGAGTTGGACCATTGGTAACTCAAATTGGTTTGATCGCCCCATACACTGATATGAATGGCGCCGTTGGTATTTCCGTGACATTTTGGCGCCTGGACAATGGTAGGTATGGCCACAAAAGGTGGCGCGTCCTGACCACCATACGTAAAAGTTAGGCGGTAATACTGGCCATTGTTGTCCTTCAATAGTTGAGTTTCAGGCACAAAATCATCGCCGATGGTATCTACCAGGGCCACCATATAGACTTCCAGAATGTATGTTTTACCTATCATCAGTCCTGTGGTTAGATCTATATTTCCTGCGTTACTTAGGTAACGAGTGGTATAGGCGCCTTCTATCTTGTGGAAATCTTCCACCAATAAATAATCCAGAAAACTGCCGGCTACCCCACCCTCTTCGTACAGGCGGTATTTCAGGCTGACCTCTGTGACGTTGTTTTGGCAACTCTCCCAGGTAATGGCTTTTGCATTGGCCAAGGCGAGGGAATGCAATTGCCCGAGGTACAAACCATCGTAGTTAAATCCACTGGGACAGGCGGCCATGTTGAAGCTGTCGAGTGTTCCGTTGATTTGCAGATGAATGGATGAGGAGCATTCACCTACCCAATCAAAGCCGCAGGCGTGGGATTTGCCGGGTAAAAAAAGTGAAAGCAGTCCTAGTAGCAGGACTGAAGGAAAAGAGTGACTCATGTTGTAAGTAGTTTAAGTAATTATTGTTGGATATTTGAGCCAAAAATAGCCTTTCAATCAAATAATCACTCTAAATACCATCAATTATTTTTTTAAAAAGGCAAATTACAGAACGGCCACACAGGCTACAAGCCTGGCTATCCGAAAACCATTTCTTTAGCACCCTCGTGATTTGGCTTGTGTAGGTCCCCCTTGCGGGGGATGACAACCCACGTTGCTATAAATTCCCACGCAATCCCACCGTAGGCCGTCCACCGTAGACCGTCCACCGTAGACCGTCCACCGT
>DLXL01000172.1:3017-3511 GCA_003448025.1 Saprospirales bacterium
GTCCCCCTTGCGGGGGATGACAACTCACGTTGTATTTGGGGCGCAACGTATTTTCTAACCTATATTGCCTATATGGGAATAATACCACTTTCATATAATGACTTTGGGCACAACTTACTTAAAAATTTGCAGCCAACGCAAGTGCAATCATCTGGTTCTGCTTATCTGGTTTTCCATTAGACGTGAATAAAGCTTCTTTACCTGACAGTAAGCGATATTCCATACGACAAAGCAAGTGCTTCGTTATGGCCACATCCAGGTTTCCGGAAGCACCCCAGGCTTGAAAGCCTCCTGGAATTCCGGTGGCAATGATGACGCCAGATTTGTCCTGATAATACTCGGCCCGCACGGCCAGCGCCACAGATGAATTGATTTGATATTTTGCAATGACAATAGGGGCCATCCAGGTATGATAATTTTGACTGCCTTTGGCTGCCTGTTCTGCTCCAATATCAAATCCCAGGGTGAGGCCAAGGCTGCTATTACATTGAAAG
>DLXL01000172.1:3614-3889 GCA_003448025.1 Saprospirales bacterium
GCCAAGGCTGCTATTACATTGAATAATTGCATAAAAATTGTGGAAATATCGCATTTTACGCAAAGTATCAGGCTGTTCATTGCCGATATAGGAGCTGCTGTTCAGAGTCAGATGTTCTGTTGGTTTGAAGGTAATCTGATGCCCCCAGGCAGGCGTTTGATTTCCTGCAACCCGCTGGATGCGCTGCCAGCCATTCAGGTACAACAAGCTGAAAAACCATTTATTATCGGAGGAAGTATAGCCCATTTTGATGCCACTTTCGTAGTAGGGGGAAG
>DLXL01000172.1:4000-4495 GCA_003448025.1 Saprospirales bacterium
GCTGCCACTTTCGTAGTAGGGGGAATTCTCAGCCATCAAACTTCGGCTCAGCGTCCAGCAATCTTTTCCGATAGCGCTTTCAAAACCGATATGGGAAGGAAATATACCCATATCCAACCACCATTGGTGCTTTTTTGACAACTGCACGCCTGCGTTGGCTTCAAAAAGGTGTCGCAATAAGGCTGGTTCACCAGCCAGATTGGCTTGCGCATAGGTTCCTCCCATAATCGCCACATTAGCCCGCATCCGTGTATGGGTAATGGATGCTTTCAACAAAGCCACATTGATATTAACTTCGTTATGGCGATTGTAGGAATAGATAAATGCCGGCCGGTTGTGATCTTCCGGTTGCCCAAAATCATAAAGCCAATAAGGTTCAGCGTAGCCTGAGAAAGAGACTTGAGGAGGTGCCGAGTCCTGCTGAGCATGGAGCAGAACAGGCAGTAGGAGCCAAATAAGTCCAAAAAGGGGGTTACATTTCATGATAATGAGGGG
>DLXL01000532.1 GCA_003448025.1 Saprospirales bacterium
CAAGCCGGTTCGTAGTGTGGGGGTGGGCTACCGGGGTGTTAAAACAGATAATCAACTGACAACTATGCGAAGCGTACCGGCTATTGTTAAAATGCAGCGCAATCTGGCCCGTAAACATGGATTTTTATTTTACGATTTGTTTTGGGGTATGGGCGGGCCGAATACAATGCTTAAATTTGCCCATCAACGCCCACGTTTAGCCAATACAGATTATACCCATCTGACTCATGATGGGGGGAAAGTGGTAGGCCATATGTTTGCCCGATTATTCTTACAGGAACAAGCCAATCACAAAGCCAAAACAAAATACCAATAAATTTACTCACCGAAATCAACAGAAAAATGGATTACCTCCCGGCACGTTTTTCCCGTTTGCGTTTGGCGATTTGCAGCATTTTTCTGCTGTTATTTATCGGTCAATGTCAATCCCAATTCCGACCTCCACAGGTTCAAATCCTGGATTCTGACACTGTTGGTTCAGGCTTCAAATTTATTCGTCAGGATCTTAATCAAATTGAGAACCAAACGTATCTGGAACCACTGTTCGAAAAACTTTTCCACCAGCGGACGCAGGGAGGCAAAAAAATCAGCATTGTCCATGTAGGCGACTCGCATATTCTTGGGAATTTCCTGACACAAGAGGTACGTGAACGCATGCAAAGAGAATTTGGTGACGCCGGTCGCGGATTGCTTTTTCCATATAAACTTGCGCAATCGAATGGCGCGAAGGATTTTATTGTGGAAACGAATATCAAATGGAATGGTACGAATTGCCAGCGTGATTTAGCCTCAGAGACTAATTTTGGTGCAGCTGGCTTTAAATTAAGTACCAATCAGGCCAATGCCGAATTGACCTTCCGTCTACGGGATACCGCCACAGCAGAAAGTCACCTCTTCACCAAGGTTACTGTTTTTCAACGCAAGTCTCCCCTAGAATATGATCTTGAAGTACGGGATGAAACGTCAAATCAGATTGCACAGTTGTTTATTGAGGATAATTATTCCAGGTCATATTACTTCGACAGGCCGGTAGGCTCTGTTACCATTGCAGCCAAAAAAACTGCCCCGGAACAAAAGACCCTAACGTTGGATGGAGTTTCTGTTGAGAACGAACTGAGCGGCATTATATACCATTCTATTGGTGTGAATGGAGCAAAATTCATGGACTTTGCGCGGGCCAAATACTTCGCAAGACAAATAGCAGACCTGGAACCAGACCTTGTCATCCTATCCTTCGGCACCAACGAAAGTCAGGGGACAACAGAAATTGCATATATGCGCAAGACGATGGATTTATTGATAAATCAAATCCTGGAAGCCAGTCCATCAGCAAGAATTTTACTTACTACTCCGGCAGACTCATACCTCAGGGGTCGCGGATTGAACCCCCATATGGCAGAAATGAGCAAAGTTATCTCTGAGTATGGCAAAGAAAAGGGCTATGCCGTTTGGGATTTGTTCCATTTTTCAGGGGGTGAAAATTCTTCTACGCTCTGGAAATCAAATGGATTGCTCACTTCTGACTCCGTTCACTATACCAAATATGGATATGCCTTGCAAGGCAAATTGCTATATCAATCCCTTATCAAAGGGTACAACGGATTTGTAGATGGAAAACGATAGTTAAAGGACGGGAGTTGTGGCTAAACTAATAGTTTTTCTGTCAAAAACGACTGAATTTTTCCCCATTCATCTGGTAAGAAACGATTCCAGTTTCCATGTTTATTAAACCAGGTGACTTGTCTTTTAGCGTAGTTTCTGGAATGTTGTTTGATTTTTTCGATGGTATGGTCAAGAGACATTTTCCCATCAAAATAATCAAAAAACTCTTCATATCCCACCGTTTTTAAAGCGGGATGGTTTCTGTAAGGGATCAAAGAACGAGCCTCTTCTTCAAGCCCGGCAATGATCATTTCATCTACTCGTTTATCGATCCGTTCGTACAGTAATGGTCTTGGCAAATCAAGCAATAAGTAAACAGACTCGAAAAACCGGGGCCTCTTTTCAACTTGATTTAAGAAAGTGGAATAAGGCTTGCCTGCCTCCATCGAAACTTCAACTGCTCTGATGAGGCGAGCAGGATTCTGACGATCCACTTTGCTAAAATACTGTGGATCAAGCTGTTCAAGAGTTTGTTGCAACCATTCTATACCGCCGGTTCGTATACCTGCCTCCACTTGACTTTTAATGTTGTGAGAGACATCCGGGAATTGGTCGAATCCTTCACAAACAGCCTGAATATACAGCCCGGAACCACCCGTCAGGACAATATGGTCGTATTGCTTGAAGCGTAATTCCAGCAATTCCAATGCCTCTTTTTCAAAAGCACCTACGCTGTAATTTTCTGAAATGGTGTGAGAATTAATAAAATGATGCGGTACCAGTGCCAGCTCAGACAGAGAGGGCTTGGCAGTACCAATGTTCATTTCACGGTAGAACTGTCGACTGTCAGCAGAGAGAATTTCCGTATTCAGCCATTGCGCCACTCGAATGGCTAAGGCGGTTTTTCCCGTGGCTGTTGCGCCCCCAATGACAATCAGTTTTTTCATCTGGCAATCAAAACAACCTCATTATACAGCCTCGCCGGATGCAGCCAATAAAGACTCAAACAGGCCTCGACCATCCACATTACCCAGGACGGATTCACTGGCGCGTTCCGGGTGTGGCATCATGCCAAAAACATTCCTGCTTCCATTACAGATACCAGCAATATTCCTCGCGGCGCCATTAGGATTAGATCCTTCGGACTCCTGCCCTTGAGCATCACAATACCGGAACAGAACCTGATTGTTAGATTCCAGCTCATCAAGGGTCTTTTCATCTGCGAAATAGCGACCCTCAGCATGTGCAATAGGAATCTTTAGCGCTTTGTTCAGTTCCAGCCCCTCCGTTATGGGAGAAAGATTTGTGACCGGTTTAATCCAACTATTGTCGCAAATGAACTGCTGACCACTATTGCGCAACAAGACACCAGGCAATAAACCTGATTCACAAAGGATCTGAAACCCATTGCAAACACCGAAAACGTATCCTCCTGCAGCAGCATGCGCTTTAACAGCCTTCATCACCGGTGAAAATTGAGCAATGGCTCCGGCCCTTACGTAGTCTCCGTAGGAGAATCCTCCAGGCAAAACGATACAGTCCTCCTGGCCAAATCCTGCTGGCAACTCCATGTCCTTATGCCATATTTTTACGACCTCCTGTCCCATAACATCGCCAAGTACATGAACCATATCATCATCACAATTAGAGCCTGGAAAAACAATTACACCGAATTTCATAAGTGAGTGAGAGTGAAAATGTGAGAATGAGTGAAAGAGTTAGAGATATTGCAAATATGGCAACAAATGGTTTGCATATTGCAGGATCAAAATAAAGGCCAGGATGACAAGGTGAGCTATTTCTATCCACCATTTTTTGAAGAAATCCTGGCACCCCAAAACCAACAATAAAGACAATGGAGTAACGGCAACTATCCAACTACTCCAATGCCAAGAACCTTGTAATGCAACTGAAAAAATGCCTGCCACCAGAAACCAAAGTAAAACACCCACATATTTTTGAATTTGGATGCCCTTCTTATTCAATACATTAGGCAAGGCAAGTAACAACAGCAATATGTATACGCCAAGCATGCTTGCATTAAGCATGCCTATTTCCTTCCAAAGAATGTTAAAATTTACCATTTGGAAAAGACCACCCATCTGAACTTCCCTAAATTCTGAACCTCTGTCTGTCCAAAAATACCATAACCAACCCCAAAAAAATGGAATAAGTGTACCAAACGCATAGATAAACATTTCTTTCAATCGGAAAACCCTTACCACAGACAATCCGGCAAAACCTGCAACAAGGAGCCATACCATCGGGGGGTAAATCAAACAGCCTGCTGAAAGCCACAAACCACTATCCAAAATAGTGGAATGAACATTCGGCTTTTGAAAAGCGTGGAAAATTTTCATAAGCCCGAATGGCACTATTGTAGCCGCAACTAATGGCGCAGAGACAACCAAATATTCCGGAAAGGCTGAAGCTGAAATACCATAAATCAACCCTGGAAACCAATTTCGGTCACCCATGATCCGAAACTCATCCGCTAAATAGTTTACCGCAAATGCCTGTACAAAAACCAGTAAGAGGGCTGTGATGGCGGATATCATGGGAAACGTCTTCATCCATCCAAACCATGACTGATAAAGCAAC
>DLXL01000283.1:0-5141 GCA_003448025.1 Saprospirales bacterium
TTCGGAATTTGACTGGGTGGTTTCCATAAGCTAAACTGTTTTTTTAAAATTACTTTGAGATGCAAAGTTATTTCAAAAAAACAAATCCGCAATAGGTTGCGTAAAAAAACAGAAGTACATTAAAGGGTAAGCCAAATTCTATCCCAGGTTCTTTCCCTGCCTGAAGAAACAAATATTAACTTTTGGGGATCATAATCACCAAAAGTCAATTCTTTCAGCGATTACGATCCCCAAAAGTTTCCTGCTCAAATCAAAAACTTCCCATCCTGATA
This sequence comes from Saprospirales bacterium, assembly GCA_003448025.1. GTDB lineage: Bacteria > Bacteroidota > Bacteroidia > Chitinophagales > Saprospiraceae > M3007. Next base: position 273 of record DLXL01000283.1, read on the forward strand.
AATCTTCTCCCCATCTGCATGGATCTCTCCGCCACGAGTCATGTCGGTGATCATATCCCAGTGTACGGACGACTCGTTTTTGCCTCCGGTTTGCAGGTAGCTCTGTCCAATGGCCATGTGGATGCTGCCGCCAATCTTTTCATCAAACAGGATGTTTTTGGTGATGCGCTGGATATCGTAGTTCGTGCCAATGGCCGCTTCGCCAAAACGCCTGGTACCCGGCAGGGTAAACACATAATCCAGAAACTCCTGCCCACGCCGGGCCTCCCAACGTTCAATCCAGCCATCCTTTACCCATAAGGTTACGCCTTCCACTTCGTTGCCCTGGTAAATACACGGATAAGAAAAATGCACCACACCATTGACGCTGTCTTCTACCGGGCTGGTATAGACCTCGCCGGAGGGCATATTGGTTTGGCCGTCGGAGTTCATCCAGATACGCCCTTCTGTGCGGAAACTGATATCGGTGCCGTCGGCCAGGTAACGAACCACCTTGCAGCCGTTGAGGTGATCCACTATGCGTTGCTGACTGGCACGTACCCCCAGCCAGGCCGCTTCAGGATCATCCGCAAACAATTTGCAGGCGCCGTACACAAATTGTTCGTATTCGCTCAAGCTCATGCCGGCCTCCTGGGCAGAAGCATCCGTCGGGTATTGGCACAAATTGCGCCGCAAACGGCGGTCGGCAGTGCGTTCAAAATAAAGTTTATTGATGGGAGCCAGCGCCTTGTTCCTGATTTCAGCGCGTTCCGGAGTGGCGCCACTCCCTTCCCGGAGGTTATAAGGCGCCCGGATATTCAAATAACAATCAAAGGTTTCCATCGCCAGGCGCTGCAGGGTGGGCGGGTTCATCAGGGCCGCATCACTCGCATGCTGGAATAAAATGCGCTCGCGCTCGCGGAAAGCCCAGTCTACCTCTACCAAAGCCGCACCGGCGGCATAGGCCTCCCTATATACTTCACGCACCAGAGGCTCTGCCAGTAACGTACTGGCAATGAACACTTTATCTCCAGGCCGAACTTGTAAGCAATAATGGGTTAGCAGTTTGGCGTAGCGCGCTTGAATGGAATTCATATGCAAAATTTAATGTTGTTTTGGTGCTTAAATCCGGGGTTTAGCCAAATTATAAACTGAAGGCCTGATATTTTTTTAAAAAAATCAGACAAATATTTGTGGGTTTTATGATTATTGTTTTTCTATCTTTGGCGGCTTTTTCAGAAGGGGGGGTAAAGTCTTCCTGTTCTGAAGTAGTAAATGGGACCCGGATAACCTTGCTTTTAGTCTTTTTTTTACCCTCCAAATGAATCAAACGCTCAAATGTCGGACGCTTCCGGCATATCATGGGATAATACAACGCATTTAGAAGATGTCAGAAATTGCTAACGGTCATGGCGCGCTAGTTGAAAGCCTTCAAAAATATTTTGGCTTTGATTCCTTTAAAGCTGAGCAAGCAACTATTATTCAAAGCCTGCTGGACAAGAAAGATACTTTCGTAATCATGCCAACAGGCGGTGGCAAAAGCCTTTGCTATCAATTGCCGGCCCTCATGCTGCCAGGTACCGCTATTGTAATCAGCCCTCTTATCGCCCTGATGAAAAATCAGGTAGACAGCATACGTGGATATTCCGATGAAGATGAGGTAGCGCACTTCCTCAACTCCTCGCTTACCAAAGCGCAAATGAAAAAGGTGAAGCAGGATATTACCGATGGACGCACCAAAATCCTCTATGTAGCTCCCGAAACCCTCACCAAGGAAGAAAACATCGAATTCTTCCAAAATTCAGACATTTCGTTCGTAGCCGTAGATGAGGCTCACTGTATTTCTGAATGGGGACACGATTTCCGTCCGGAATACCGCCGTATTCGCGTGATGCTCGACGCCGTGGCGCGCGATGTGCCCATTATGGCGCTTACCGCCACCGCTACTCCCAAGGTACAACAGGATATCCTGAAAAACCTCGATATGGCAGAGGAGAACACTTTCGTGTCGTCCTTTAATCGCGATAACCTGTTCTACGAGATCCGTCCGAAAATCAAAAAAGATCAGACGATCAAGCAGATCATCCAAACCATTAAAGAGGAGTTCCCGGGCGAATCAGGCATTATTTACGTGCAAAACCGCAAAACGGCTGAAGACATCGCCGAAATGCTGTGCGTAAACGACATCAAAGCCGCGCCATATCACGCCGGCCTGGACCCTAAAACACGCGCCAACACACAGGATAACTTCCTGATGGAGGAAATTGACGTGATCTGCGCTACCATCGCTTTCGGGATGGGTATCGACAAACCGGATGTGCGCTTTGTGATGCACTACGATATGCCCAAATCCATCGAAAACTATTACCAGGAAACCGGTCGCGCCGGTCGGGATGGTCTTGGAGGCAAGTGCATCGCGTTTTATAACTACAACGATATCCTGCGTCTGGAGAAATTCCTGCGCGATAAACCCGTTGCCGAGCGCGAAATGGGCGCTCAGCTCATGCAGGAGGTAGTGGCCTACGCCGAAACCGCTTCCTGCCGCCGCCGATTCCTGCTGCACTACTTTGGTGAAGATTTCCATGAGGATAATTGCCACAAAATGTGCGACAACTGCAAGAATCCAAAGGAAAAAATGGAAGTGAAGGAGGAGATTGCCGCCGTTGTGAAGGCTATTCTAGACCTGAACGAAAACTACCTGATGAAAACGGTGATGGATTTCATCCGCGGCAACGAAACCAAGGAAATGAAGGATTTCCGTTTCACAGAAATGGAAAACTTCGGCGTGGGCGATGACCGGGACGAAAATTTCTGGAGCTCCATCTTCCGCCACGCCATGATCAATAACCTGATCTACAAGGAAATTGAGCAGTTCGGTATCCTGAAAGTCTCCAAAGAAGGTCGTGAATACCTGAAAGATCCAAAACCTATTCAGATCACGATCAATCACGACTACGAAGACGCCGATTACGATATTGATGATGAAAAAGGCGGCACGGCAGTACTTGACGAGCCACTGATGAACATCCTGAAAGACCTGCGCCGTCAGATTGCCAAAAAGCACAACCTGCCGCCCTACGTGATCTTCCAGGACCCATCCCTCGAAGAAATGGCCACCCAGTACCCGATTTCTATGGACGATATGTCCAAAATCGTGGGGGTATCGCAGGGTAAAGCCCAGAAATACGGTCAACCCTTCGTGGATGCCATCAAAAAGTACTGCGAGGAAAACGAGATTGAGCGCCCGATGGACTTCACCATCAAAACGGTGGCCAACAAGTCGAAAACCAAGGTGAATATCATCATGGCCATCGACCGGAAGATCAGCCTCGAGGAAATTGCCAAAACCAGCGACATGTCGATGCCCGAACTGCTCGAAGAACTGGACGGCATTGTACAATCCGGCACCAAACTTCGCCTCGATTACTACCTCAACAAAGTAGTAGACGAGTATGTACGCGAAACCATCATCGAATATTTCAAAGAGGCCGACTCTGATTCTATCGACGAGGCTTACCAGGAACTCAAAGACGACGAAATCACCTGGGAAGAAATCCAGCTGATGCGCTTGAAGTTTTTGAGCGATTACGCGAATTAGACGGTGGACGGTTTACGGTGGACGGTAGACGGCCTACGGTGGACGGTTTTGGGCTCGGGGTATGCAGAAATGATCAATTACCTTGAGCTAAGGTCGGTATTAAGGTGTTTGGCGTATGGATAATGCGCGATTTGTGCTGGTTGATCAGCGCTAATCGCGCTTTTATTCTTAAATGGAGCATCTCACGCTAAGAGAGACGCTCCATTTAAAGAGTGGTTATGCTCCTCAAGGCGCACGATCAATTTTCCCGCCTTGCAAAATCCGGCCTCCCGCGTCCCGAACGGCATAAAAATACATCCCGGCAGGCAGGTAGCTCAGGTCTATGTTATTGTAACCGTCAATCACCCGTTTTTGCAGTAGGAATTGACCCAGCGTATTGTAAATGTCTATTGTGCCACCGTACAAACCACCACTGATTTGGACCGTTAGATCGCCGAAAGTAGGATTGGGATAGAGTTCTATTTCAATTTGTAGTTTAGGCTCCGGGCCGCTATATACCGTATCACAGGGGCTGCCCAGCATCCTGCCCAGCCGATAGTGAGGAAGGTTGGGTGTAGCATCCGTATTCCACGAGTAGGGGAGCCACAAACCATGTTGCTCCACCTTGCAGTCTTTTCCTTTGGCATCCGGATTGTGGATAATATGCATTGTTTGATTGCTCCCTGGGCAGGAAATGAAGATTTTGCCGTTAGGAGCAAGCGCAGCTTGCGCGAAATAGGTCGGCCAAAAAGTATTCGTCAAGGTACCGTCCCATACGGCCACCTCCGTTACAGAAGATTGCAGATTATTGGCCAACAAATCTACCTGGTTAAGGTATTTTCCTCCTGCCACATAGGCAAAACGCGAGTTTTGCGACACGGCAAGTCCTTGAGAAAGCACAAACTCATCGTTGTGTTCAATATTCACCTGCTTTGCATTGGATAGCTCGCCAGCACAGCGGTCGAAGTCAAACACAAGTAAATCCACATCATAACAATGTCGTAAGTACTTAGTGCCATCCGGGGAAAAAACGGCCTGGCCACTTCCAGTGCCTGTCCAGGAGGCTGTCACGCCAATGTCCTGGGTATGCCACAAGCGAATCCCTCCGGTATCAAGTAAGTAAATAAAATAGCGGTTAGTATTGGTCTTGTTCAGCACGATCCACCAGTCGCGACCATTGGCGTGACGGCAGGCGGTCAACTGGCCGTCATATATGGTATCTTGACAATATAGTACATTTCGTTCGTACACTTCTGAGACGGACATTCGACTTATATACAACCTGTTGTTAATTATTCCCCATTCATTAGTTG
>DLXL01000283.1:5253-5915 GCA_003448025.1 Saprospirales bacterium
TAATTATTCCCCATTCATTAGTTGGCAAAAATCCGCTTGATAATAAATAATATAGCGTATCAGAGCTGGGGTCTGTTAAAAAAAGTAGGCTATTCAATGCTGGATAATTGTCTGGACACCATCCTCCATCTATCAACCAGCTATCAGGGGTGATATTTTGACCATTTTTTATTATTTCCGCATTAGAATTTACAATATTGCAGCCAGTCGCATAAAGCAGTAATTGCCCATTTTTATCACACACATAGGTATTTGAACCCTGCTGAATGGTTCCCAACTGAACTCTATGGGGAGTAATCTCGAAAGGCTGCTGGTTAAAATCAAACAGATTTATAACGGTTTTTACAGAAGAGTCTTTATATCCAATTAACCACTGAAAATCCCTCTTTGCATCTGGGAGCTGAGCTGAAACAATACAGGAAAGGGTTAGGTATAACGACAACAGAATGCTGCGCTTTATCATGTTATTGATTTTTGGTACAGGAAAAAAGGCTGGCCGTACAGAGAGCTTTGTTGTACGGCCAGCATAGGAATAAGGAATTATTGGACGCTTATTTTGACTACACCTACCCGCCCGTCCGCTGCATTGCGTACTTCGAGCAGGTAGAGTCCGGGGGGGACTTTATCTGTCAAATCCAACCGCGCACTATTGGATTGAAGAT
>DLXL01000283.1:6062-6340 GCA_003448025.1 Saprospirales bacterium
TAGCTGATGGAGCAAACGACCACTCATATCATAAACAAATACTTGGGCGCCTTCAGAGGCAATCCCTTTCGGTATCATGAGTTGAAATGTTCCATCATTTGGATTTGGCGAAACGAGCAATTCTTTGAATATAGCTGGTCAACTGATGACACTCTACAAAGTTAATTAAAACCGGATCACAAAAGGTTAAATTTAAATATAATGACTCAAAATGTCAGGAATTAACACAAAATTTATCTTAGAAAGCAAATCTGAAGTGCAAAATCGAACCCATGCTT
>DLXL01000079.1:0-299 GCA_003448025.1 Saprospirales bacterium
CCACCGTCCACCGTCTACCGTCCACCGTCCACCGTCCTATGGAAAACTGGAATCCGCTTACCCCTGAAGAAGAATACGTGATTGCCCAAAAGGGCACGGAGCGTGCCTTTACCGGCGAATACTGGAACCATAAAGGTGTTGGCACCTTTATTTGTCGCCGCTGTAATGCACCACTGTACCGATCGTCTGATAAATTCGACAGTGGTTGCGGCTGGCCGTCTTTTGACGATGAAATACCCGGGGCTGTTATCCGGCATGTGGATAATTCTTTTGGCATGCGGCGCACCGAAATTGTATGT
>DLXL01000079.1:422-2448 GCA_003448025.1 Saprospirales bacterium
TGGCATGCGGCGCTCCGAAATTGTATGCGCCAATTGCGAGGGGCATCTTGGCCATGTGTTTGAAGGAGAGCGCATGACAGACAAAAATACCCGGCATTGTGTGAATTCGCTTTCCATCCGATTTGTACCGGAGTGATTGGAATGGCCTTCGTTGGATACAGACACCCTTAATGACCTCAATATTGAAACATCTGACATGAAAAAACACCTCATCATTGCAGCGGTAATCTTTTGCTCGTGGCCACTTTTTTCCCAAAACAACAACATTTACCCCGGAGAGTACGCAGCGGATACGCTATTCCCGTTCAACATCCCATTGCTCACAATAGACAGCACTAAAGAGTTGAATTCGAAAACGGTTATGGCCATCCCCAAAAAGGGAAAGCAAAGAAAGCCGACGGTGCTTGCTTTCTGGCTTACGACCTGCATGCCCTGCCATAGGGAACTTTCCACTTATACCGCCCTATATCCGGAATGGAAAAAACAGGCGAACTTCAATTTGTACGCCATCTCCACCGACTTCCCAAAAAACTTCCGCAGCATTGCCAGGATTGCCAAGGAAAAACAATTCCCTTTCGAGGTACTGTGGGACCGCGATCACCTTTTTCGCAAAGTCATGCCCGGTGGACTGAATGGCCTTCCGCAGGTGTTCATATTTGATAAAAACGGGAAACTGGCATACCGGCACAAAGGATTTCGCCCGGGCGATGAGGTGAAGTTGTTTGAGAAGATAAAGGAGTTGCAGTAAAAGCCTCCATGGTGCCTTTCATAAAATTGACTGAAAGGCAGCTTGAACCGCTTCTGCGTTACTATACACCATCAAATGCCCGCCATCAGGAACCACTATTCCTGTTTCCTTCAGGTTACCAAGGGGTAAAATGTGGTCTTTGTCGCCGTGCAGGCGAATTGAACCCTTCATAGGAGTTGTATTATCCCAGTGCAAAATGGCATTCATCGCCCAGGATAAAAAGGTACTATCGGTATCAGCCAAAATAGCTGCCAATAGTTGTTTTTCCTGGGTGGTTTTCATGCCAAATAGCCAATAGGTAATGGCATTGGCCCGCTTCAATATGTTGATGGGCAGGAGCTTGTGCAGGCGTAGTTTGCCTGCCAATCGATAAAGCAAAGGAATCTCATTCCGGGTGGTAGCGGTCGACACCAGAATCACACCCTCGCAGGCCATTTGCCTGGATATTTCCGTAGCAATCATACCACCAAAAGACACCCCCATTAACCAGGGCTTTTCCGAGGTGATTTGATTGCGCAGCCGATTGGCATAATCCCGCAGGGATTCCCCGGCCTCCGGAGTAATCCAGTGTAAGTGATGCGTTGTAAAGCCTTGAAAATCAAGTCGCTGGAAAATGCGTTCATCAGCGCCGAGTCCGCTGATCAGGTACAGGTGTTTGCTCATGGAATTGGCTATAGTTTTCACTTCAGCGCGGTCAGAAATTTGGCTGGCACATGATCTGTTAGCCAGACTCCGTTATCAGACAGGTAAAAAGTGTGGCCCTCCTGTGCCATCTGACCAGCCAAAACGATAAAAATAAACGGCTTCCCGTGTCGTTGCCCTACTTTGCGGGCTGTGTCCAAATCAGCGCTTAGATGAACATGCTGGCGACTTCTTTTATCCAGTCCTGATTGCAGAATGGCAGATACTGAATGCTCAGCGGTACCATGATAGAGCATATCCGGCGGTGTTTGGCCGGCAATGCCCAGGTCAATAGGTACGGAATGGCCCTGGTTGGCTCTTATTTGAGTATGGGATTCATTCCATGCGAAACGCTTTTTGGGATTGGTGGCTACCACCAGTTCCAAAAAGGCTTTGTCGAACGTTACACCGTGTTGATTCGCTTTTTCGATCAGGATATCCACATTCGTCCAGCCATTGTTATCCAGGTGAATACCAATCAATTCCGGCTGATGCCGGAGCACCAGACTGAGGAATTTACTGGTGTGGAGTAGTTTTTTGTCGATGGGGGTCATACTTGAAGGTGTAGCTTTTGGAGTCTGGTTTATTGTCGGGTTT
>DLXL01000079.1:2522-4309 GCA_003448025.1 Saprospirales bacterium
TTTGTTTTTTTCTTTTTTTCTTTTTTTTGTGTTTTTGTCGCCGGCTTCTTTGCTTTCTCCCCCTCCCCCCCCCCCCCCCCCCCCCCAAAAAAACCCCGACAATAAACCCCCATATATCCGGCAAAGTTCCAAAAACACACCTCAAACCATGATACATGACTTCAAAAGTTGCTTTTTCAGCTTGCTCCTGATTTTATTACCCGTGGTTGCGCACAGTCAAACCGAAGCCTTGAAGCAGGCCAACGAGCTGTATGTGCTGGCTTGGATTCCGGAGTTTCCGGATAGTTTCATGATGTTGCTGAATGTGGCCCCGGAAAGCAAATACCTGCACTATTGTGTCCTCAACAGGCTAAAAAAATCGCAATTTGATCTGAATTGCTGGGAGGGTAAAGGAGGCCTGGAGGATCCCACACGATGGGGTCAAAAATTGTACATCAGATTTAACCGGCATCAGGAAGTCAGGATCAAGTTTGGGAGAAGGCAAAAAGCATATCGGGTGCAGGATATAGGGGCTGGGAGGTATTGGTTGGTGGCGAAATGAACTATCCCAAAGCCTTTGGTAACATCAACAAAAATGGCAAGGCCTGGTTGTAATCCAAAACAGGGTACTCAAGACCTAACAGTCGGATGTTTTGATAATAGGTTTGATGATGCTGGTAATACATTTTTTCACTTTGGATAAACCACGCCTTTGGGCCTAGTTTTTGTGCTAAAAACCATTTTTCTATAAGCCTTGCACACCTGCCATTCCCATCATTCCAGGGGTGAATTTTTACAAAAACCAGATGAATCATGGAAGCATAGAAAAATACTTCTTCCATAGTCAAATCCCTGGAGAGCAAAAGGGAAATATCCACCAATAATTTTTGCATTTCGGCGGCTACCTCATAAGGGGATGCCGCCACATATTCAATACGCCCGTCAGGCGTAGCCACATACATGTTTTGTGTTCTGAACTTTCCCTGTTGATTTTTTGCAAGGAGGTGCCTGCTTAATAATGTATGTGCTGCTGCTATATTTTCTTCCGAAAGTGCATGCGATTGGGCAAATGTGTAGGCACTGTATAGATCGTCTGTTTTTTTGGTATAATCAGGCGAAAAGGATATGCCAAACCTTTTATGTTTGATATAGCTATCTAAATCGATGTCTTCTCCTTCAATTTTACTGCTGAAAACAGACGATACGGAAGTGTAAAAGCTAAAGGAGTCTGTTGATATTTCCGCATCCTTCAATCCATCAAATGCCGCTTGCAAGCCTTTTGGCGCGTGCTCCAAATAGGCAGGAAGAAGTGCAGCGGGGAGGATGGAGAGTGAGAGGTTCATTTTGCCGACGCAAGTAAGTGCTTGACTTGTCCTAAAATAGGTTTACACCAAAAGTAAACTTAAAACAGGACAAAGATGAAAAAAGTAAACCACTACACGGACGAGTTCAAAAAGCGAGTTGTAGAGGAGGTATTGAACGGGGCGGAAAGCCTTGAGCACTACAGCCGGAAATATCGGATCGGCGGTAGTATGACAATTTCGCGCTGGATAGATAAATTTGCCACAGAAGAGATACCCACTATGGCAATAAAAAGAAAAGACAGCGAAGAATTGGCCGAATTAAAGGCTGAACTGGCACTTTTGAAACGGGAATTGGAGGATGAACGCTTGCGCCGGCAAGCGTATCAACTGATGGTCAAGATAGCGGAAGAGGAGTTTAATATCCCGATCGAAAAAAAGTTTGGTGTCAAACAGCGCAAAAAATGAAAGACCTGCATCCACAAGTGCCATTGGGGCGTTTGTGTG
>DLXL01000255.1:0-2359 GCA_003448025.1 Saprospirales bacterium
ACGGTTATGGCGTAGCCATTTTCCTCAATTCCTACAATGGCCGATTGCTCGGAGATGTGATCAACAGTGTTGCCAAAGCCTACAACTGGAAGAACTTCTTCCGCGAGCCCAGAAAAGTGGAAAGCATTACCGTGCCGAAAGAAACCCTGAAATCTTACGAAGGGCTGTATTTGTTTGACGATACCTGGGCGGCAATAGGTCAAAAAGACGGCGAATTCCATTTTTATACCGATGGCACCTTTGCCAAAATGTATTTCACCACGCCCACCCAGTTTATCAATGAGGAGTTTCAGGCCGTCAAGACCATGATTACAGATGCCAACGGGCAAATCACCGGCTATAACCGCCACGTAAATGGCAAAGAATTCCCTTCCTCCAGAAAAATCACCAACCTCGACGCTGAACAATTATCAGGACAGAACATTATGGGCATAGGCTGGTATTATTTCAACAACAAACAATACCTGGAATCATTGTCCACGTTCAAACGCGGCATACAATTATATCCGGAAGACCTCAATATGCACATGAATGCTGCGCATTTGTATCTATACAACAATGATTACCCCAACGCCATAGCCATCTACAAAGCCCACCTCAATGATATGATCCGTCCCGGCTATAGCTGGATAGACTCCTTGAAGGACGACTATAAGTATTTTAAAAACGACAAGAACGATGTAACCATTTTTGATAAGGTTTTTGCAGAGTTAAAGATTGAGAAACCTAATTGAGGCTGCAGAAGACACCCGATAATAAAAAACCCGGCAGCACTCCAACCCAGGTTAGAACGCTGCCGGGATCAAGCCTTATTCAGCCAAATGAGTACTTCTTCAGGATTACTGCACCAACACTTTTTTCGTCACTACCGCTGCGCCTTCCTGCTCCCACCGAACCAGATAAATACCTTTTGGCAAATCCTGCAATTCCAGGCGGGCAGTGGTTTCTCCTTCCATGACGCTTACGGTGCGCACTAATTGACCGCCGGCAGACAACAGATTCAGGGTACCACCGGTTTCGTTGGCAGAAATATCCACGCTTACATAATCCGTTGCCGGATTGGGGTACACCTTGATTTCCACTACTTCTACCGCCACCGTTTCTGATACGAACTCCTCGTCTTCTGCATCGCGCTCATCACCTTCGTCGCCCTGTGCAGCATTGGCGTTGATGATTCTCCAGGGTTCCAGACCACTTGTCAGGTTATCGGCAGCTAAAAACAAATCCGTGCCTAAAAAGGCCATCGCCTGAATGTTGGAATGACCAACGCCCGCACGAATATCGCTCACCATTGCAGTGCCAAGCTGGGTGCCATTTGATTTCCAGAGTTCCTCGCCGGAAGCAGCCGACGCCATGGTGAAAAACAGGTTATTGCCTGCTGTTACTGCCTGAACGAATCTGCCTGAATTACCTTCCGGGAACGATCCCAATGCTACAGCAACGTTATTGGCAGTAGTAATCTTAAACAATTCTACTGCACCACCCTGTAAAGTCTGGAAAAAGTAAAGAGTGGTACCCGTAGCGCGCAAGGTATTAATGGCAGATCCGTTTACCAGTGCATCAACACCGTTAAAGAGCGTGTTAACGCGGAAAATCGAGTTGATTCCAGGGAAATTACCGGGTGCAACAAACACCAGTCTGCCATTGAAATTGGTGAGCCCGGATGGATTCTGGGTTGATATCGGCGAGGCGCTGGTGGCTCCCGAATTGGTTACCCAAAGTCTGCGACTCTGTTGTCCGTTCGCTGCGCTGAAAAACAAACGGCTGCCAACCACGGTCAACTGTTGTGGAATCGGATCCGGCAAACCGACTGCCAGTTGAAAACTAGCCACCTGGGTAGTTACATCAGCCACCAGTTTATTGAGCAAACGCGGACCAATTTGCGGACTTTGCGTAAAGAACAGCGTGCTTCCCATAGCGGCCAGGTTGTTTACAAAAGTCATTGAGCCACCGGTAGCCTGCACCGCAGTACGATTGGCGTTAACCTTATAAATCCGATCGCCCAGGCCAAACACATTTTGGGTAGCCGTAAAGTGCAAGGTTCCGTTCACGTTGGTCATGTTCCCGATACCTGCATTGCCTGCACCTGCCGCAATATCTGAGATACGAATAGGCGTACCATTCAGGGTATTTTCAAGTTTGAATAATTCGCGCCCATTGCTGACGCTTTTTGCCTCAAAAAACAGGGTTTGTACGCCCGCTGAAGTTGTTACCACGATTAACTGGCGTGGATCAGAGCCTTCAGATCCGGGAATAATATCAGCTACACGTACGGTTCCGGCAGCGGTGCCATTTGTTTTCCACAGTTCACGTCCGGTGAGACCATCATCTGCAGTGAAGAAGGTCAGGCCACCCATGC